>JBGPYP010000187.1:0-5242 GCA_041493285.1 Casimicrobiaceae bacterium | reverse complement strand
CGTAGGAGCGTGCGGCGGAAGCCGATTGCTCGTGCGTGTCCGGCAACAGGCCCTTGGCCATGGACATGGGCAGGTAGGGAATGCCGGTCCTCTCGACCAGGGCGCGGATGTCCGCGTCGGCCTGGGCGTACGCCGCGCCCTTGCCCAGCACGATGAGCGGACGCCTGGCGCTCTTCAACAGCTCGAGGGCGCGCTGCACGGCGTCGCGGGCCGGGATCTGGCGCGGCGCCGGATCGACCACCTTGATCAGCGACTGCCTTCCTGCGTCCGCGTCGATCGTCTGCGGAAACAGCTTGGCCGGCAGGTCGAGATAGACGCCGCCCGGACGACCGGAGAGAGCAGCACGGATCGCCCGCGCCACGCCCACGCCGATGTCCTCGGCGTGCAGGACGCGGAACGCGGCCTTGGCGTGCGGCTTGGCGATGGCGAGTTGGTCCATCTCCTCGTAGTCGCCCTGCTGCAAGTCGACGACCTCACGCTCGCTCGAGCCGCTGATGAGGATCATCGGGAAGCAGTTGGTGGTGGCGTTAGCGAGCGCCGTCAGTCCGTTGAGAAAGCCGGGGGCGGACACCGTAAGGCAGACGCCCGGCTTCTGCGTCATGAAGCCGGCGATGGAAGCGGCATACCCGGCATTCTGCTCATGACGGAAGGAGATCACGCGCATTCCTGCGGCCTGCATCCTGCGCGTGAGGTCGGTAATCGGGATGCCGGGCAGGCCGAAGATCGTATCGATGCCGTTGAGCTTGAGGGCTTCGATGACCAGCTGAAAGCCGTCGGTCTCTCCTTGTGATTGGGCATTGACCTCGGCGCCACGGGTGATTTTCGGCGTGTCTTCGGCAGTCGTCGTCACGGGCTTCCTCGTTGGCGTTCAGCGGCTCAAGGCGTTGTTCCAGCTACGCGGTCGCCGCGCCAGGTTCTTCTTTTATTTCGTATAAAGTATGTGGTATATCACGCTAAGTCAATACTCGCGTGACGGGGCCAGTGTGAACGTCAGGCCCCGATTGGCTCGCCCAAGGCGGCACATATCGGCCTCGCGACAGTAACTTGTTGATTCTTGGTGTGTGGTATACCATGAACAAAACTTTCATCGCCGCCCCGGAGGCCCTGGGAAATATGTCCGCCAGCGTCGAAGCAACTCCTCCTCCGCCCAGGCTTGCGCTGCAGCAGCTCAACACCAACGTAAGCCTCCGCGAGCAGGCGTACGCCGCGCTCAAGCAGGCGATCATGGACGCCGACATCTACGCTCACCACGAGGAGATCCGCCTGGACGAGCGGCAGTTAAGCCAGGCGCTGGGCGTGAGCCGCACGCCGATCCGCGAGGCAATGTCGCTCCTCGAGCAGGAGGGGTTCCTGCGCACGGTGCCGCGCCGCGGCGTGTTCATCGTCCGCAAGACCAAGCGGCAGATCATCGAGATGATCGAGATGTGGGCGGCGCTGGAAAGCATGGCCGCCCGGTTGGCGACGGCCAACGCGTCGGACGAGGACATCGCGTCGCTGCGGCACATGTTCGACGAGTTCCTGAGCGCAGCACCCGCCGAGCATATCGACGAGTATTCGGACGCCAACATCACCTTCCATCAGGCGATCATTCGTCTCTCCGGCTCGCACCTCATGGGCAAGACGATCGAGAACCTGTTCATTCACGTCCGCGCGATTCGCCGGCTGACGATCTCGCAGAGCGATCGCGCGGCGCGCTCGATCATCGATCACATGCAGATCATCGAGGCACTCGAGCGTCGCGAGACCGAGCAGGCCGAGCGCCTCGTGCGCGAGCACTCGCTCAATCTCGCCGCGTACGTCGAGAAGTATTGCGATTTTCTGGATTGATGCGGTCGCACCGCCGCAACGACGCCCGCACCTCGCTGTCGAACACGATGGTCAACGCTGCCACTGCCTGGTAACCGCGATGCCTGCGGAATCGGTAATCGACACCTCGCGCCTGGGCCGGAAGCGTGCGGCCCGGAGCGTGCCCAAAGGCCGCCAGGTCGACACGCGGGCATTGAACGAGGTGCGGGCGCTACTTGGCAACGAGCCCAGGCGACGCGATCTGCTCATCGAGTTCCTGCACCGGATCCAGGACGCGCACGGCTCGATCTCCGCGGCGCACATCGTCGCACTGGCGCAGGAAATGCGGCTCGCGATGACCGAGGTCTACGAGGTCGCGACGTTTTACCATCACTTCGACGTCGTTAAAGAAGGCGAGACACCGCCGCCGCCGATCACGGTGCGGGTGTGCGAGACGCTGTCGTGCCGGATGGCCGGCGCTGACGCGTTGCGCGCGGAGCTCGCGAAGCTCGAGGGCCGCGACGTGCGGGTGATCGGCGCGCCGTGCATCGGCCGCTGCGAGCACGCGCCCGCGGCGGTCGTCGGTCGCAACCCGATCGACGCCGCGTCGGCGCAGAAAATCGCGGCGGCGGTCGAGTCGCGCCGCGTCGAGCCCGATCTGCCGGACTACGTCGACCTTGGCGCCTACCGCCGTGCCGGCGGCTACCGCACGCTGCGTGCTTGTCTGGACGGAGAACGCACGGTCGACGCGGTGATCGTCGAACTGGAAAACTCCGCGCTGCGCGGGTTGGGTGGCGCGGGCTTCCCGGCGGGCCGCAAGTGGCGCATCGTCCGTGCGGAAACAGCGCCGCGGCTCATCGCGGTGAACATTGACGAGGGCGAACCGGGTACGTTCAAGGACCGCTACTACCTCGAGCGCGATCCGCACCGCTTTCTCGAGGGCACGCTGATCGCGGCCTGGGCGGTCGGGATCGACGAGATTTACGTGTACTTGCGCGACGAATACGCGGCGTGCCGCGCGATTCTCGCGCGCGAGCTCGATGCGCTGGCGCGCGACCCGCCGGGCCCGCTGCCGCGCATCCACCTGCGCCGCGGCGCCGGCGCATACATCTGCGGCGAGGAATCGGCGATGATCGAGTCGATCGAAGGCAAGCGCGGCATGCCGCGCCTGCGGCCACCGTACGTCGCGCAGGTCGGCCTGTTCGGACGGCCGACGCTCGAGCACAACATGGAGACGCTCTACTGGGTACGCGACATCCTGGAGAAGGGCGCCGCGTGGTTCGCGGGGCAGGGACGGCACGAGCGCAAGGGACTGCGTTCGTTCTCGGTCTCGGGGCGCGTGGTCAAGCCCGGTGTTCATCTTGCTCCCGCCGGGATCACGGCGTGCGAGCTGATCGACGAATACTGTGGCGGGATGCTTCCGGGACACGAGTTCTATGCCTATCTTCCCGGCGGCGCGTCGGGAGGGATCCTCCCCGCGTCGCTTGGCGACGTACCGTTGGATTTCGACACCTTGCAGCCCTATGGTTGCTTCATCGGCTCGGCGGCCGTGATCGTCCTGTCGCAGCACGATCGCGCGCGCGACGCGGCGCTCAACCTGATGCAGTTTTTCGCCGACGAATCCTGCGGGCAATGCACGCCCTGCCGCGTCGGCACCGAAAAGGCCGTGGGCTTGATGGCGAAGGAGCGATGGGACGCGGCGCTGCTCAAGGATCTGTCGCAGGCGATGGCTGACGCCTCGATCTGCGGACTGGGCCAGGCCGCGCCGAATCCGATCGCGTGCGTGTTCAAGTATTTTCCGCACGAGCTGCAGGACGTTGATTGAGGGGTAGGGCATGAACGCACCGTTGACGCACGCGCTGGAACAGGAGCGCATCGCCTTCAAGCTCAACGGCGAGGAGGTGAACGCGTTCGCGCGCGAGACGATCATCGAGACTGCCGATCGCCTGGGGGTTGCGATCCCGCGGCTGTGCTACAAGCCCGGCATGCGCCCGGACGGCAATTGCCGCGCATGCATGGTCGAGATCAAGGGCGAGCGCGTTCTGGCACCGTCGTGCTGCCGCCGCCCGAGCGCGGGGATGGAGGTGTCGAGCACGAGCGAGCGCGCGGTGCACGCGCAGAAGATGATCATCGAGTTGCTCGCCGGTGACATGCCCGCGAAGGCGTACCGCAACGACTCCGAGCTCGCTTTCTGGCAGCGCGCGCTCGGCGTGGTCGAGCCGCGCTTCGCCGCGCGCGCGCAGCCTGCGGCCGACGTCTCGCACCCCGCGATGGCGGTCAACCTCGACGCGTGCATCCAGTGCACGCGCTGCGTACGCGCCTGCCGCGAGGAGCAGGTCAACGACGTGATCGGCTACGCGTTCCGCGGCGCGCACTCGCAGATCGTGTTCGATCTGGGCGACCCGATGGGCGAGTCGACCTGCGTCGCCTGCGGGGAGTGCGTCCAGGCATGCCCGACCGGCGCGCTTGCGCCCGCGCACGACGCGTATCTCGCTCGCGTCGACCGCAAGGTGGCGTCGGTGTGCCCCTATTGCGGCGTCGGGTGCCAACTCACGTATCACGTCGCGGACAATCGGATCGTGCGCGTCGAAGGGCGCGACGGGCCGGCCAACCACGACAGGCTCTGCGTGAAGGGGCGGTTCGGCTTCGACTACGCGCATCATCCGCAGCGCCTGACCAAGCCGCTGATCCGGAAGCCCGGGTTCCCGAAATCGGCGGACTTCGTCATGGATCCGGCGAATCCCCTGGCGGTGTTCCGCGAAGCGAGCTGGGAGGAAGCGCTCGGCCTTGCCGGCGGCACGTTGAAGCGCATGCGCGATCAACACGGCGCGCGCGCGCTCGCCGGCTTCGGATCCGCCAAGGGATCAAACGAAGAGGCGTACCTGTTCCAGAAGCTTGTGCGCACCGGTTTTGGCTCGAACAACGTCGATCACTGCACGCGGCTGTGCCACGCGTCGAGCGTCGCGGCGCTGCTCGAGGGCATCGGCTCGGGCGCGGTATCGAATCCGGTCATGGACGTGATGGACGCCGCGGTCGTGCTGCTGATCGGCGCCAATCCGGTCGTCAATCATCCCGTCGCTGCGACCTGGATGAAGAACGCCGTCAAGCGTGGCACCAAGCTGATCCTTGCCGAGCCGAGGCGCTCGGAGCTCGCGCGGCATGCAACGTATTTCCTGCAGCTCAAGCCGGATACCGACGTGGCGCTGCTCAACGCGGTGTTGCACACGATCGTCGAGGAGGGTCTGGTCGACAGCGCGTTCGTGAACAGCCGCACCAGCGGCTATGACGAGATCAGGAAGAACGTCGAGGGCTACAACCCCGAAGCGATGGCCGCGGTGTGCGGCATTCCGGCGCCGACGATCCGCGAGGTGGCGCGCCTCTACGCCAAGTCGCGCGCGTCGATGATCCTATGGGGCATGGGCATCTCGCAGCACGTGCACGGGACCGACAACGCGCG
>JBGPYP010000029.1:0-14174 GCA_041493285.1 Casimicrobiaceae bacterium | reverse complement strand
GCCGCTGCGATCGCCTCGAGCAGCGTCGGCGGATCGTGCGCGCCGGAGACCGCGGTGCGGCCGTTGAAAATGAAGAACGGCACGCCGGTGATGCCCGCTTCCTGCGCCTCGCGATACTCCGCGTCGACCTCGGCGCGCAGTCGATCCGACGCCAGGAGCGCCTGTGCGGCATCGCGCGCGAAGCCCGCCTCTCCGGCGATCGCGGAGAGCTCGCCCGCGTCGCCCAGAAAGCGGCCCTCGATGAAATACGCGCGAAAGAGGCGTTCGACCAGCGCCTCCGCACCCCCAGCCTGTTGCGCCCAGGCGATCAAACGGTGAGCGGCCTGCGTGTTCGGCTGGCGCGCGATGCGCTCGAAGGCGAACGCGATCCCGACGCCCTCGCCCACCGCCCGTACCCGCGCGTAGATCTCCGCGGCGCGCTGCCCGCCGCCGAACTTGGCTTCGAGGTACGCACCGCGAGGGATCCCCTCCGTCGGCAGATCCGGGTTGAGCTGGAACGGATGCCAGCGCACCGCGACCTCGATGCCCGGTTCGCGGGCGCTGAGCTCGGAGAGCGCCCGCTCGAGCTTGCGCTTGCCGATGTAGCACCACGGGCAGACGACGTCGGAGACCACATCGACCGCGAGGTGGGTGGTGATAACGGAGGAATCCACGGTGAGTTACCGATGGCCGGGCAGCACCGGCTTCCCGGTCTTCATCGTCCATTGTATTACGCGGCCCGCTGGCAACGCACCCGCCGTCGCGGCAGAATGCAACTTGAGCGCGTTCGGCGCGCAAACCTCCATGTCGGCCGCACCCCAACGCTGGGATATCTTCTGCGCCGTTGTCGACAACTACGGCGACGCGGGCGTCGCCTGGCGTCTCGCGCGCCAGCTCGCTGCCGAGCACGCGCTCGCCGTGCGCCTGTTCGTCGACGCGCTCCCCGCGCTCGTCCGCCTCGCGCCTGGCGTCGATGCGGCGCTCGACGCGCAACGCGTCGACAACGTCGAGGTGCGGACCTGGGGCGGGCCGCAAGTGAGCTTGCCACAGGCAGACCCGGGCGCGGTCGTGATCGAAGCCTTCGGCTGCGGCCTGCCCGCGTCGTACGTCGCGGCGATGGCGGCGCGCGCGCGAGCACCGGTCTGGATCAACCTGGAATATCTGTCGGCGGAAAAGTGGATCGAAGATTGTCATGGGCTCGCGTCGCGTCACCCGACGTTGCCACTGACGCGATATTTTTTCTTTCCGGGCTTCACGCCGGCGAGCGGAGGATTGTTGCGGGAACGCGATCTCGTCGCGCGGCGCGACCGGTTTCGCACCGACGCGACGGCGCGCGAATCGCTATGGCGCAAGCTCGGCCTCGCACCGCCCGATCCTGGAACGCTTGCCGTCTCGCTGTTTTGCTACCCGAACGCCACGCTTCCCGATCTTCTCGACGCCTGGGCCGAAGGCGACGCGCCGATTCTGTGCGTGGTTCCGGAAGGTGTCGCGAGCGCGGCCCTCGACCGCTGGACCGGCGGCGCGGTGCCGCACGCGGGGCAGCACCTCGTTCGCGGTCGGCTCGCGCTTGCCGACGTGCCATTTGTCGTTCAGGAGGACTACGACCGCCTGCTCTGGGCGTGCGACGTCAACTTCGTTCGCGGCGAGGATTCGTTCGTACGCGCGCAATGGGCCGCGCGGCCGCTTGTCTGGCACGTCTACCCGCAGGCCGAGGACGCGCATCGGCTGAAGCTCGACGCGTTTCTCGAGCGTTATGCCGCAGCGCTCCCGCAAGACGCGGCAACCGCGCTCTCCGCCTTCTCGCGCGCCTGGAACGGCGATGGGAACGTGGGCGCCACCTGGGGCTGCCTCGTCGACGCCCACAGCGCGCTGTCGACGCACGCCACCGCCTGGGCCGCGTCCCGGGCCGTCCAACGCGATCTCGCGACGGCTCTGGTCAAGTTTTGCTCCGATCGGCTATAATATTTGGCTAACCTAATCAAGGTGTTCGTTCAGGTACAACCATGAAAACCGCACAGGAAGTCCGAGCCGGCAACGTCATCATGATCGGCAACGATCCGATGGTCGTGCAGAAGGCCGAGTTCAACAAATCCGGCCGCAATGCGTCGGTAGTGAAGATGAAGCTCAAGAATCTCCTGTCCAACTCGGGGACGGAGACCGTTTATCGCGCCGACGAGAAATTCGACGTCGTTCAGCTCGAGCGCAAGGAAGTGACTTACTCCTATTTCCAGGACCCGCTGTACGTGTTCATGGACAGCGAGTACAACCAGATCGAGGTCGAGAAAGAAAACATCGGCGATGCCGTGAACTATCTCGAGGACGGGCTGCAGTGCGAATTGACGCTGTATGACGGCAAGCCGATCTCGGTCGAGCTTCCGAACAGTGTCGTGCGCGCGATTACCTACACCGAACCCGCCATCCGTGGCGATACTTCCGGCAAGGTACTGAAGCCCGCAAAGCTCGGCAGCGGTCTCGAAGTGCAGGTGCCGCTGTTCGTTGCGACCGGCGACAAGATCGAGATCGACACGCGCACCGGCGAGTATCGCCGCCGCGTTTAGTCGCGTCCCTGCCCGCGCCGCCCGGCTCAGCCCGGGGCGCGCGATTCCCAACCGCCGCCCAGTGCCTTTATCAGGTCAACACCGGCCGATAGCAGATTCTGCCGGCTGCGGATCAGCGCGAGTTCGGCCACGTTGACGCTGCGCTGCGAGTCGAGCACCTCCAGAAATCCGGTGTAGCCGGCCTCGTAGCGTGCGTTCGCCAGGCGCAGCGCGGCGCGCGCCGCGTCGACGCTCGCCTGGGCGTCGTTCTCGAGCGCGGCGTATTGGCGCACGTTGGTCAACGCGTCCGAGACCTCGCGGAACGCGGTCTGGATCGTTTTCTGGTAGTTCGCCAGCGACTGGCGCTGACGCGCGCGCTGCACGTCGACCAGTGCGAGGAGCTTGCCGCCTTCGAAGATCGGCGCCGACAACGCTGCGCCGAGCGTCCAGATCCGGCCCGGCACGGTGAACAGGCCCGCGAGCGCCTTGCTCTCGCCGCCGAAGTCGCCGGTGAGCGTGATCGTCGGAAAGAGCAGCGCCTTGGCCACGCCGATCTGCGCGTTGGCGGCGATCAGATCCTGCTCGGCCTGCCGGATATCCGGCCGGCGTTCGAGTAGCGTCGAGGGCAGTCCGGCGGGCGGGAGCGCCGGCAGCGGCAGTTCTCCGAGGTCGCCCGGGGGGATCGCGAGATCGAGCTTGCCCGTAAGCGTCGCGAGCAGGTGCTCTCCGAGCGCGCGCTGGCGCAGGAACTCATTTTGCTGAAAAGCGGTGTCCGACCGCGCACCTTCGGCTTGCCGCACCTCGAGGTCCGAGGCGAGGCCGCCGTCGGCGCGCCGGCGCACGATCGCGAGCGTATCCTCGCGGGTGCGCAGCGTGGCGCGGGTTGCCGCGATCTGGGCGTCGAGCGAGCGCAGCGAAAAATACGTCTGCGTGGTCAGCGACGCGATCGAGAGCGTCACCACTTCCTTCGCGTAGCGCGAGCTGAGATCCTGCGCCCGCGCCGCTTCGGTAGCGCGCCGCAGTTTGCCCCAGAAATCGACCTCGAACGACGAAGACAGCACGAGCCTGAGATCGTTGCGCACGCTCGGCGTCCCAGCTTGCGGGGGTAAGGCAACCGCGCTGCTGTACGCGGTGCGGTTGACGTTCCCCGAAAGATCGATCTCGGGAAACAGAGCGGCGTTGACGGCGCGCAGGTTCGCGTCGGCCTCCTCGATCCGCGCGACCGCCTGGACGATGTCGGTGTTGTTGGCGAGCGCAGCGTCGACGAGATCGTCGAGCACCGCATCGCCGAACAGGCGCCACCAGTCGCTTGGCACGGCCTCGGCGCCGGCATCCGCCGGGCCGGCGCCGGGAAACGCACCCGGCACGTCGACCGAGGGCCGCTGGTAATCCGGGCCGACCGTGCAGCCGGCGAGCGCGAGCCAAGCGAGCGCAACGGCGATGCGGCGCGCGGTCATGCCGGCTGGTCCTCGCCCTTCTCCGCCGCTGTGGCGGAGGTCTTGGCCTTCACCCGGGTGAGCAGCACGAAGAACATCGGGATGAACACCGTGGCGATGAAGGTCGCCGCGAGCATGCCGCCGAATACCCCCGTACCCATCGACCGCCTCGCGGCCGCGCCAGCGCCGCTCGCCAGCACCAGCGGCAGCACGCCGAGGACGAACGCCAGCGAGGTCATGACGATCGGCCGGAAGCGCAATCGGGCCGCTTCGAGCGCCGCGTCGAGCGGCGAGAGCCCCTTGGCCTGCTCCTGCACCGCGAACGCGACGATCAGGATCGCGTTCTTGGCGGCGAGTCCGATCAGCACCAGGAGCCCGATCTGGAAATAGACGTCGTTGCTGAAGTTGCGCAGGAACACCGTGACGAGCGCGCCGAGCAGTCCGAACGGCACTGCAAGCAGCACAGCCACGGGCAGCGACCAGCGCTCGTAGTTCGCCGACAGGATCAGGAACGCCATGACGATCGCGAAGACGAAGGCGATGATCGCCTGGGTGCCGACGCGCTTTTCCTGGAACGCCTGCCCCGTCCAGGCGATCGTGTATCCGGGCGGCAGGGTGCTCGCGCCGACGTCCTCGACCGCCGCGATCGCCTGCCCCGAGCTGACGCCCGGCGCGCTGTTGCCGAGCACCTTGGCGGCGAGAAAGCCGTTGTAGCGCTCGAGCTGCTCGGGCCCGACGACGCTTTTCACGCTGATCAGCGCCTTGACCGGGATCATGCCGCCGCTTGCCGAGCGCACATACACGTTGCCCAGGTCCTCCGGCTTCGAGCGGTACACGCCTTCCGCCTGCAGCTGCACGCGGTAGGTATGGCCGAACTTGTTGAAGTCATTGACGTAGAGCACGCCCATCGTGCTCTGCAAGGCGTCGAACACGTCCTTGATGGGGACGCCGAGAGCGACCGTCTTCTCGCGGTCGACGTCGACGAGAAGCTGCGGCGACGTGGGCCGGTAGAACGACGCGATGCCGGTGAGCTCGGGCCGCTTGCGGAGCTCACCCAAGAACTGCTGCAGGTTCTGGAAGAGTTTCTGCGGATCGGCGTCGGCGCGGTCCTGCAAATACACTTCGAATCCTCCCGCCGTCCCCAGCCCGCGGATCGCCGCCGGGTTGAACGCCAGCACCATGCCCTGCGGCAGCGACGCGCCCTGGGCGATGACATACCTGGCAACGTCGTCGGCGGTCGCCTTGCGCTCGCCCCAGGGCTTGAGCGGAATGAAGATCGTCGCGGCATTGCTCTTATTCGCTCCCGCGATCACGTCGAACCCGCTGACCACGAAGACGTGCTCGACCGCAGGGTGTTCGAGCAGGATCTTCTGCACCGTCGCCCCCGTGTCCCGCGTGCGCTGCAGTGTCGCCGCGTCCGGCAGCGTGAGCGAGCCGATGATGTAGCCCTGGTCCTCCGGTGGCACGAAGCCGCCCGGCACCACCCTGAACAGCACCGCATCGACGCCAAGGATCCCGGCAAAGGCGACGAGCGCGATGACGCGGTGGCGTGCGGTCACCCGCACGCAGGCGAGGTAGAAGCGCGTCAGCCACGCGAACGCGCGATTGAACGGCGCGAACAGGGGGTGCACGAGGTCCTGGGGTTTGAGCAGCAGCGCGCACAGCGCCGGCGTCGCCGTCAGCGCGACCAGGCCGGAGATCGTGACCGCGGTGGCCACCGTCACCGCGAACTGCTGATAGAGCTTGCCGGCCAATCCGCCCAGAAACGCGACCGGCACGAACACCGACACCAGCACCAATTCGATCGCGACGATCGCACCGGTCACTTCGCGCATCGACTCGATCGCCGCCTCCTTGGGCGAGAGCTTCCTCTCCGCCATCAGCCGCTCGACGTTCTCCAGCACGACGATCGCGTCGTCGACGACGATGCCCGTCGCGAGGACCACCGCGAAGAGCGTCAGCGTATTGAGCGTGAACCCGAATGCGATCAGGCCGGCGAACGCTCCGATCAGCGCGACCGGGACCGCGATGAACGGAATCAACGTCGCCCGCCAGCTCTGCAGGAACACGAACACCACCAGCAACACCAGAAGCGCGGCCTGGGTCAGGGTGATGACGACTTCGTGGATCGACTGCTGCACGAAACGCGTCGTGTCGAACGGGATGATCTGCGTCACACCCTGCGGGAAGCCCTGCGAAAGCCGCGCGACGCCCGCGCGCACCGAGTCGGCCACCTTGAGCGCGTTGGCCCCGGATTGGAGGAACACCGCGACCCCGACCGTCGGCTCGCCGTCGAGGTTGGTGAAAGCGTCGTAGCTCACCGCGCCCAACTCGATGCGCGCCACGTCGCGCAGGCGCAGCGCGCCGCCCGGCCCGGTGGAGCGCAGGACGATGTTGCCGAAATCCGCGGGCTCTTCGAGCCGGCCACGCGCGGTCACCGTGTAGACCAGCGATTGCCCCGCGGGCGCCGGCTCGGCGCCGATCTTGCCGGCGGCGTACTGAAAGTTCTGTGCCGAAATCGCGCTCGCGACGTCGGTCGCGGTGACGCCGAGCTGCGCCATCTTCGCCGGGTTGAGCCAGACGCGCATCGAGTAGTCGCGCGCGCCGAAGATGGTCGCGTCGGCGACGCCGGGAATGCGCTTGAGTTCGTCGAGGATGTTGATCGTGGCGTAGTTGCTGAGGTAGAGCGTGTCATAGCGCGGGTCGTTCGAGGTCAACGCGACGACGAGGAGGATGTCCGTCGAACGCTTCTGCGCGACTACGCCGGTCTGGCGCACGACGTCGGGCAGCCGCGGCAGCGCGATCGCAACGCGATTGTTGACGTCGATGACCGCCTTGTCGGCGTTCGAGCCGACCTCGAAGGTGCAGGCAATCGTCAGCGTTCCGTTGCTCGCCGCCGTCGAGTTGAAATAGATCAGGTTCTCGACGCCGGAGAGCTGCTCCTCGATCGGCGCCGCGACGGTTCGCGCCAGCGTTTCGGCGCTCGCGCCGGGATAATTGGCGTTGATCACGACCGTTGGCGGCGCGATCTCCGGGTACTGTGCGATCGGCAGGACCTGCGAGGCGATCAATCCCGCCAGCGTGATGATGATCGAGATGACGCCGGCGAAGATCGGCCGGTTGATGAAGAACTGCGAGAACGACATCGGCGCGGGGAATTATCTCGCGGGTGCGCCGGCTTGCCCGCCCTTGGGTGCCGCGGCAGAAGGAGGCGCCTCGGTCACCGGCACGCCCGGCCGGATCTTGAGCAGGTTGTCGACGATCACCCGGTCGCCCGCGGCGAGCCCGGACATGATCGCCCAGTCGGAGCCGATCCAGTCGCCCGTCTTCACGGGCCGGGCCTGCACCTTGCCCTCCGCATCGACCGTGAACACCAGATACGTCGTCTCGGTCTGGATGACCGCGGCCTGCGGCACGAGGAACACGTTGTCGCGCTGCCCGGCGGCGATCCGCACGGTGACGAATTGACCGGGAAGAAGCTGCTCGCGCGGATTGTCGAACTCCGCGCGCAGCTGTTGCGTGCCCAGCCGCGTATCGATCGCGGTGGCGGCGAAGTTGAGCCGCCCCTTGAGCGGATAGAGCGTGCCGCCGGGCAGCACCAGCTGCACGTCCACCGGGCTCGTCCGGGCGACGCGGCCGCCGGGCAGCTTGGCGAGATCGGTCTCCGCCAAGCTGAATCGGACCCAGATCGGCGAGAGCTGATTGATCGTGGTGAGGAGGCTCCCGGTGGCGTCGGTCGTGATCAGCGTCCCGATCGAATGCTCCGCACGGCCGCTGATCCCCGACACGGGAGCGACGACGCGGGTATAGGAGAGACTGAGCTCGGCCTGCCGGACCGCGGCGTTCGCTTGCTGCATCGACGCCTCGCCGAGCTGGTGCGCCGAGGTCGCGTCGTCGTATTCCTTGCGCGATACAGCGCGTTCGGCCACCAGCGGCTTGAGCCGCGTCTCTTCGCGTTGCGCCTGCGCGACCTGCGCCGTCGCCTGCGCGAGCTGGCCCTTCGCCTGCGCCAGCGCGACCTCGAAGGGCGCGCGATCGATCTCGAACAGCGGCGCGCCTTCGGCCACCGGATCACCCTCGCGATAGAACTGTTTCACCAGGATCCCGGAAACGCGGGCACGTACTTCGACCTGCTTGGACCCTTCCACCTGGCCCACGATGTCGAAGGTGAGCGGCACGCTCCGCGGCTCGACCTTGAGGATATGCACGGGGACTGCGGGCGGTGCGCCAGCGGGCGCCGCACCTTCCTTGCCACAGGCGACAAGCAGCGTCGCGGCAGTCAGCGCGATCAGCCACTCGTATGCAACGGACAACGACAGGCGCTTGATGCTCTCGATCGGCAACATGGGTAACAAGTCGGGAGTTGAATCGCGCAAGACTCGACTGCGGAGTCGGCTGCGCTTGCGCGTGCGATTATATACAATCGCGAGTGTCTTCGACTACACCATGCTTGCATTGCTCGCGGCAATCGACGAAGGCACGCCCGCCTCCGTGTTGCGCGCGGCGCGGCAGCGCGTCTAGTATCATCGGTTAATGACAACCGGCGCGCCTGAGCGCGCCGCCCGCATGCAGGAGGAGACCCGGTGCGCACCCAGGTCGGAATCGTCGGCGCAGGGCCCGCAGGGCTCCTGCTCTCGCATCTGCTGCACCTCGAAGGCATCGACTCGGTCGTGCTCGAGAACCGCAGCCGCGCCGCCGTCGAAGCGACGCTCCGCGCCGGCGTGCTCGAGCAAGGCACCGTCGATCTGCTCAACGCCACCGGCGTCGGCGAGCGCATGCAGCGCGAGGGCGCCGTGCATCACGGGATCGAACTGCGCTTCGCCGGCCGCGGTCACCGCATCGATCTGTCCGGATTGACGGGCGGCAGGGCGATCATGCTCTACGCCCAGCACGAGGTGCTGAAGGACCTGATCGCGGCGCGGCTTGCCGCGGGCGGTGCGATTGTCTTCGAGGCGCAGGACGCGAGTCTGCACGACCTCGATGGTACCGCGCCGTCGATCCGCTTCGCGCACGCCGGCGCCACCGACGCGCTCGCCTGCGACTTCATCGCCGGTTGCGACGGCTTCCACGGCGTGTGCCGGACTTCGATTCCGCCACCGCGACGTAGCGAATTCACCCGAGCCTATCCCTTCGGATGGTTCGGCATCCTCACCCAGGCGCCGCCGTCGTCGCCGGAGTTGATCTACACGCATCACGCGCGCGGCTTCGCGCTCGTCAGCACGCGCTCGCCGGAGATCCAGCGGCTCTACTTCCAGTGCGACCCGCACGACGACGTCGCCAACTGGCCGGAGGAGCGGATCTGGGCCGAGTTTCGCGCCCGACTGGCCACGCATGACGGCTGGGTGCCGCGCGAAGGACCGGTCATCCAGAAGAACATCGTCGCCATGCGCAGCTTCGTGTGCGAGCCGATGCGATACGGGCGCCTGTTCCTCGCCGGCGACGCGGCGCACATCGTGCCGCCGACCGGCGCCAAGGGGCTCAATCTCGCGGTTGCCGACGTACGCGTGCTGTCGCGCGCGCTGGTGGCGTTCTATCACGAGGGACGGCAGGATCTGCTCGACCGTTACTCCGAGACCGCGCTCACCCGCGTCTGGCGCGCCGAGCATTTCTCGTGGTGGATGACCTCGATGCTGCACCAGTTCCCGGGCAACGATCCGTTCCAGGAGCGACTGCAGCTCGCGGAGCTGGGTTACGTCACGACGTCGCGGCCGAAGGCCGTCACGCTGGCTGAGAATTACGTGGGCCTGCCGATGGATTGATCCGCGTGATCGGTCAAGGCTGCAATCGCGAGGCGAACGTTTCCCTGTGAAGGCGAATTTCCGTCGGATTGGTGTATGTTGCCGTCGCTGACCGGTCGCGACATCCTGCTCGTTGTCGACGTGCAGAACGATTTTCTGCCGGGCGGCGCGCTGGCGGTTCCCGACGGGGACGCGATCGTGCCCGTCGTCAACGCACTCGCACTGCGGTTCGCCCACACGGCGCTCACGCAGGATTGGCATGTCGCCGACCATCTCTCGTTCGCGTCGAGCCACCCGGGTCGGGCGCCGTTCGAAACGATCGCCCTCCCCTACGGCCCGCAGGTGCTCTGGCCCGACCACTGCGTGCAGGGCACGTTCGGCGCCGAGTTTTCCCCGGCGCTGCGCGTGCCACAGGCCGAGTTCATCGTGCGCAAAGGCTATCGCCGCGAGATCGACAGCTACTCCGCGTTCTGCGAGGCAGACGGCGTCACGCACACGGGGCTTGCGGGCTACCTGCGTGAGCGCGGTTTCACGCGCGTCTTTCTGGCTGGGCTGGCGACCGATTTCTGCGTCGCATACTCGGCGGTCGACGCCCGGAGCGCGGGCTTCGAGGTCGTCGTGATCGAGGACGCGTGCCGCGCGATCGATACCGGCGGCTCGCTCGCCGCGGCGTGGGCGCGAATGAACGATGCCGGAGTGGTCCGCCTGACGGCGAACCGGCTGTAGACGTCGGCCCAGTCCGACTACGAAACCTCGCGCGGCCGTGCCGGGTGTGCCCAAGCGAGACGCGCCCTCTCCTCGGCCTTGAGCGGCGCGATGACGACCGCGCCGCGGCCGGTCGCCTTGGCTTCGTACATGGCGGCATCGGCGGTCGCCAGCAGCTCCTCCCACGACTTCGAGGGCGGGAAGGTCGAGACTCCGACGCTGGTCGACACCTGGAGCGCCTTGCCTTCGACTTGGAACGGCGCCTCGACCGCGTCGACAATCTTGCGCCCCAGCTGCTCGAGCTGTCGATAGGAGAAGAAACCCTCCATCAACACGACGAACTCGTCGCCGCCGATTCGCGCCACGGTATCGCTCGCCCTCACGACGGCGGTCGCTCTCCGTGCGAACTCTTTGAGGATCGCGTCGCCCGTCGCGTGACCGTGCGTGTCGTTGATGCGCTTGAAGCCGTCGAGGTCGAGATAGAAAACCGCCAGCTGGATGCCCTCGCGCTTGCACCGGACGCAGGCTTGCGCCAGCCGATCTTGCACCAGGTACCGATTGGGAAGCCCGGTGAGCTGATCGTATTCCGCCATGCGCGCGAGCTTCTCCTCGAGCGCCTTGTGCGCCGTCACGTCGACGCCCATCACGTAGACGCCCTGCACCTCATTCACATCGCCGTCGCCGTAGTCGGGCAGGTAAGTCATGTTCAGCGCGCGCGGGCCGTTCCGCCCTTCGTAGATCTGCTCGAAGTGGACGGGGAGCCCGCCGAGCGCCTCGTCGAGCCTGGGCTTGATGAGCTCGTAGGTGGCCCCGCCGCGGACTTCCAGCACGGTCTTGCCGAGCAGGTCCTCCGGCTTTTGCCCGAAGATGTCCTGGTACGACGCGTTGACGAACCGGTAGCGGCGGTCGCGGTCGATGTAGGAAATAAACGCGGGCACGTTGTCGGTAATCAGGCGCAGCCGCTGCTCGCTGCGCGAGCGCGCGACCGCCTGGTCGTGCAGCGCCTGCGCCATCGAGTTCAGGCTGCCGGCAAGGACCCCAATCTCGCCGCCTCCCGACACGCTGCTGCGGTGATCGAGCTCGCCCCGCGCCAGGACCGCGGCGTCGGCGGCGAGTTGCCGCAGCGGCCGGGCGATGCCCTCGCCGATGAGCGCAGCGCCGACAAAGCCCAGAATCACCGCGACACTCGCCATCAACAGATTCTCCAGCAACTGCCGCCGCAAGGGTGCGAGCGCGGCTTCCATCGGGACGCCGACGTAGACGAACCACGGCACGCTGCGCGCCGTGGTGAAGCCCGCCAGCCGCACGACGCCGTCCACGCCTTGCGACTCGCGCGCTCCTTCGCGCTGCACCATGGCGTCCATGATGTTGGGTTGGGTCGCGACGCTCTGCCCGATCCACCGCTCGGGATCGATGGAACGGGCGAGGATGATGCCGCGCTGATCGATCACCGCGATCACCGAACCGGCGGGCAACGTTCCCTCGGGGTTGAGTAGCGCCTGCATTTGCTTGAGCTGGGCCGACGCCGAAACGACGCCGACAACGGTGCCGCCGCGGGTCACGGGCCGCGCGAACTGCGCGATGAGATTGCCGTTGCTCCGTGAGACGACCGGCGCCTCCACCGCGAGTGCCCGCCCCCCGAGCGCGGCGCGAAAGTACTGGCGATCGCCGACGCTGAAAGGATGGGTACGCAGCGACGGATCGAGCGACCCGACGTTGTTTCCGGCCACGTCCCAGATGGCGACGTTGTTGACGTGGGAGGGCAGATTCGGCCCCAGGCGGCGCAGCAGCGCGTCGTTCTCGGCGGTGACCTCGGGAGCGGTCGGGACGACGTAGGAGAGCGTCGCCAGGAGCTGGTTCAAGTCTCCGACATAGTCGTCGAGCCGGGCCGCGATGATGCGGGCAAAGGCGAGGTTCCGCTCCATGGCGACGTCGCGTTCCCGGGCGACCTGCTCGGCAGCACTGTAGACAACGTAGCCCAGGAACGGCAGCCCCAGCGCGAACACGAGCAGCACCAGCCGGCCGCGGATGCCGAGGCGGACGATGCGCCGCACCAGGCTGCGGCCAAACTCTGACGGGATTGCGACAGTTGTCACGGGGCCTCCTGCCCCACCGAACTGGTGAGCACGAGCCGTGCCACCGACACGACCCGCGCGACCCGTGGGCTACAGGCCCGTCGAACCGCCGATGTGGACCAGTGCGGGAAACAGGAACACCGCGACGAGCGGCACGACCAGCCACTTCGAAAGCTCGAGCCCGGCGCCGAGCGCGCGGTCGAGCGCGGAGATGAACCTCGACAACAAACGATTCTCCTTCCCCTTGAGAGACGCCTGCGAGATTCCCCGTTCGCCCTGAGCCTGTCGAAGGGCGAGCGGGCAAGTTACAGGCTGCTCAACGAACTCGCCCGTTCATGCTTGGACAAACGCAGCACGAACGGACTTGCGCTATCGCACCGCGGGCGGCCCAACCATCGCACCCTCGATGCCGTGCCGGGCGAGCGCCCGGGCGACGAAGCCCGACGCCTTCATGTCCTCGACAAATTCGCCGAGATATTTCGCGCCCGCGTCGCGGCCCTTCGGCGTGCCCATCGCCTGATTGATCACCATGAACCGGCCCTCGAGCAGGCGCAAGCCCACGATGCGCTTCGCGTCCGCCTCGAGTTGTTGCTTCACTCCTGCGGCGACGTCGAGCTTCTGCGCCATGAACAGGTCGGTGACGGCCTGGGACGTAGGCGCGCGCACGATCGTCGCTTTCTTGAGCTCGCGCGAGAGGAAAAGATCGTAGGCGCTTCCCCTCCCGACCGCGACGCGAACGCCGTCGCGATCCACGTCGGCGTTGGTGTGAATCGTTGACGCCGCCGGCACCATGTATGCACCCTCAATGACTACGTAAGGCGCGGTGTAGCTGATGTCGACGGCGCGCGCGGGATCGATCGCGAGATACGCAACGTCCCACGCCGCGGACTTGAGCCCTTCGACGACCTGTCCCGCGGCCGGGTAAGGCACGATCTCGAGCGGAACGCCGAGCCGCCGCGCGAGCTCGCGCGAGAGATCGACCGACACGCCCCGCGCTTCGCCGGTGGATGGGTCCTTCGTGGCGAGAACCGGATTGCCGAAGTTGATCGCGGCGCGCAGCTTGCCGGCGGGGGCGAGATCGGAGACGACGGCGGACGGAGCCCTGGGCTGCATCGCGCAGGCGGCGCAGAGCGCGCCGAGACAACATGCGATCGCAACGCCGAGCTTTGGCCGCGTTGCGCGGGAAAGACAGGGTCGACCCGATTCGCCGCCGGTCATTGGCCGCGATTGTGCCACGGCCAGCGCCCGGCGAGGTCAATGGAGGCTTCTCCGGAGAGGCGAGCGGAGACCATCCCCGCCGGACCCAAGGGCCGACAGCGCGACACAGCGAGTGCGCACGACGGTCGAGGAAGCCCTCGCCGCGCGGCGCGGTACGCGGCGGCCTCCTTGAACCATCAACCCTGTCGTAAAGTCGCGTGTCGGCCGCTACCGCGACTCGCCTCGCGCGATCCCCGCGCGCTCCGCGCGCGTGGGCCCTCGCTGCGGGCTCGCGCGGTTAGGCCGCGTCTTCCGCGGGAATCGAGCGCACCGACAGCACGCCCGCGATCGCCGCGATCGCCTTGATGACCGCGGGCTTGATGGGACTGTCGACATCGACCAGCGTGAACGCCATTTCGCCGCGCGACTTGTTGACCATGTTGTGGATGTTGAGGCCCGCGTGTGCCATGGCGGTAGAGATCTGCCCGAGCATGTTGGGGACGTTCG
>JBGPYP010000097.1:0-8759 GCA_041493285.1 Casimicrobiaceae bacterium | reverse complement strand
TTTTTTGCCTGGGGGGGGAGCCCGCAGGGTGGGGCCCCACGCGCTGCGTGGGGATCGCGCGTGGCGAATCGACGCTCTAGCCGACACTCGACGCTGCCCACCGAGTCGCGAGAACAAGGAAGTTAGTCGTTTCGCTATCCGAGAAAACCGCGACCGCTCGCCGCGAGGCGCTTCAGCATCGGCGCGGGCGACCAGTACGCCTCGCCGAAGCGCTCGCGCAGCGCCTCGATCCGCGCCAGGACGAACGGGATGCCCAGCCGGTCGGCATGGAAGAGCGGCCCGCCGCGATAGCGCGGGACACCGTAGCCGGTGAGCCAGACGACGTCGACATCCGATGGGCGCGATACCACACCTTCGTCGAGGATCCGCGCCGCCTCGTTGATCATCCCGAGCACGCAGCGCTCGACGATCTCGGCCGGCAGGATCGTCCGCCGCTCGATGCCCCGGGCGCGCGAGTGCTCGACGAGCAACGCCTCGACGGCAGGGTCGGGAATCGGCTTGCGACCGCCGTCCTCGTAGCGGTACCAGCCCGCGCCGGTCTTCTGCCCGAGCCGGTGCAACGCGACCAAGCGATCGAGCAGGTCGCAGTCGCGTCCGGGAAGCTCGCGCAGCTGGCGGCGCAGGCTCGCGTTGCGCCAGCCGATGTCCAGGCCCGCGAGGTCGCCCACCGCGAGCGGGCCCATCGCGAAACCGAAGTCGGTGAGCGCGGCGTCGATGTCGCCCGGCAGCGCGCCCTCCTCCAGCATGAACAGGCATTCGCGCGTGCGCAGCACCAGCATGCGGTTGCCGACGAAGCCGTCCTTGCCCTTGCACACCACGCCGACCTTCTTGAGACGCTTGACCAGCGCGACGCCGGTCGCGAGCGCGTCGGCAGACGACAGGTCGGTGCGCACGATCTCCACCAGCCGCATCACGTTCGCCGGGCTGAAGAAATGCAGCCCGATGACATCCTGCGGCCGACGCGTGAAGCCGGCGATCTCGGCGACGTCGAGGTACGACGTGTTGGTCGCGAGTAGCGCGCCGGGCTTGGCGATCGCGTCGAGCCTGGAGAAAACCTCGCGCTTGACGGCGATGTCCTCGAACACCGCCTCGATGACGACGTCCGCGTCGCGCGCGGCGTCGAGCGCGGCCGCGCTCTCGAGCCGGGCGATGATCGCCGGTACCGCGGCCGACGCGATGCGCCCTTTTGCGGCGGCGTCCTCGTAATGCGCGGCGATGCGCTGTTGCGCGCGCGCCCGTGCGGCGTCGGCGGTCTCGACCAGCGTGACCTCCAGGCCCGCGTCGAGCAACGCGATCGCGATGCCCTGCCCCATCGTGCCGGCGCCGATCACTGCGGCGCGGCCGAGCGGGTGCGGCGCGCCGACCGCCACGTCCGGAGCCGGTTTGGCGGCTTCGCGCTCGGCGAAGAAGGCGTAGCGAAGGGCCTTCGCCTCGGGTGTCTCGCGCAACGCCAGGAAATCCGCCCGGGCACAGGCGACCGCATCGGCGAACGGCATGTCGATGGCGCGCCGGACGGCCGCGACGATCTTCTCCGGCGCGCTCTCACCGCGGCGCCGTCGCGCCGCTTGCAGGTGGCGCTCGAAGACCTCGGGGGCCACGTCCGGCGGGGGTTGCGCCCCCGTACGGCGTGGGCTGGAGCCCACGTCCAACAACCGTCGCGCGAACGCAACTGCGGCGGTGCGGACGTCGCCGTCGACGATCGCGTCGGCGAAGCCGGCGACATTCCCGGCATCGAGGGCGCGGGGCTTGCCGTCGAGCATCATGGCCAGCGCGGCATCGAAACCGACCAGCCGCGGCAGCCGCTGCGTCCCGCCTGCGCCGGGCAGCAAGCCGAGATTGACTTCCGGCAGGCCGATCTTCGTGCCGTGCGCCGCGACGCGATAGTGACAGCCGGCAGCGAGCTCGCAGCCGCCGCCGAGCGCATTGCCGTGCAGCGCAACGACGACGGGCTTGCCCGCATCCTCGATGCGCTGGATGACGTCGGTCAGATGCGGAGGCTGCGGCGGCAGGTCGAACTCGCGGATGTCGGCGCCGGCACAGAAGGTTTTTCGCGCGCAGGCCAGCACGATCGCGCGCACGGTCTTGTCCGTGATAACTTCGTCGAGCGCCGCGACGAGTCCGGCGCGCACGTCTCTCGACAGCGCGTTGACCGGCGGATTATCGATCGTGATCAGCGCGACGGCACCGTCGCGCGCCAGCGACACTACGGGAGAATCGGAGGACAAGTTGGCGGATCCGGAGTCAGCCGAAACGCACGTACTCGAACTCGATCGGGTGCCGATCGATGCCCACCGCGGGCGGCGCGATCCAGCCGGCGAACTTGCCTGGCTCGACGACACGGCCCATCAGCGAGGCGACGTAAGCGCGATCGTCCTCGGTCGGCAGCCAGTTGCGCTCGTTCGCCTGCCATTCTTCCTCGCTGATGACGCGCCCATCGAGCCCGATGCGCGCGCCGGCGACGGAACCGATGCGGCGGTTGAACGCCTTGTGCGGCAGCGTGATCCGCTCTTCGATGCCGTGCTTCTGCAGCACGCGATTCCAGCGGCCGACGCCGCCGATCGTGTCCTTGATGTAACGATCGCGCAGCCGCTCGTTCAGCGCGGTGAGCGCGGGCACTTCGCGTTCGACGAGCCGGCCTTCGGAGAGCTCGAGCACCGGGTACGTCGCGTTCTCGAGCACGTGATCATCGGCGATCTTGCCCTCGTCGAACCGGCCCTTGAGCCCAGTGCTGTAGAAGATCGCGGCGTTCGACGAGACGTCGGCACCGAACAGGTCCAGCGTCACGCTGTAGTGGAAGTTGAGATAGCGCTGCACCGTCGGCAGATCGATCACCCCGTGGCGCCGCACGTCAGCGGGATCGCGGATGCCGTCGCGCACCATCACCTCCGCGGTCCGCTGCAGAATGCGCGCAATCCCCGACTCGCCGACGAACATGTGATGCGCTTCCTCGGTCAGCATGAAGCGCGTCGTGCGGGCGAGAGGATCGAACGCGCTCTCGGCCAGCGCGCAGAGCTGGAACTTGCCGTCGCGGTCGGTAAAGAACGTGAACATGAAAAGCGCCAGCCAGTCGGGCGTCTTTTCGTTGAAGGCGCCGAGGATACGCGGATTGTCGCGATCGCCGGAGCGGCGCTGGAGCAGCGCTTCGGCTTCCTCGCGCCCGTCGCGGCCGAAGTAGCGGTGCAGCAGGTACACCATCGCCCAGAGGTGGCGGCCTTCCTCGACGTTGATCTGGAACAGGTTGCGCAGGTCGTAGAGTGAGGGCGCGGTCCGGCCGAGGTGGCGCTGCTGCTCGACCGAGGCCGGCTCGGTGTCGCCCTGGGTGACGATGATGCGGCGGAGGTTGGCGCGGTATTCGCCAGGCACTTCCTGCCACGCGTCCTCGCCCTTGTGCGCGCCGAAATGGATCTTGCGCTCGGGCTCGGAGGGGTTGAGGAAGATCCCCCAGCGGTAATCGGGCATCTTGACGTAGTCGAAATGCGCCCAGCCGTCCCGCTCCACGCTGATCGCAGTGCGAAGGTACACGTCGAAATTCACCGTGCCTTGGGGGCCCGCCTCCCGCCACCAGTCGCAAAACTTCGGCTGCCACTGCTCAAGCGCACGTTGCAGTGCGCGGTCGTCCGCGAGCCCTACGTTGTTGGGGATGCGTTGGTTGTAGTCGATACTGCTCATCACAGGTCCCTGACCGGTTTCACGTCCGCGTCCAATCAAACTTCGCCTTGCTCCCCGTGCCGAAGACCTTGAGCGCGCCACGCTCGCCGACGGCGTTCGGCCGGCTGAAGATCCAGTTCTGCCACGCGGAGAGGCGCCCGAAGATGCGCGTGGTCATGTTCTCGCCGCCGCCGAAGCGCAGATTCTGCTCCAGGCCGGTCAACGCGTCGGGCGAGAACGACGTCCGCTCCTCGAGGGCGATGCGCAGCTCGTGGTCCCAGTCGATCTCGTCCGGCGCGGCGGTGACAAGGCCGAGTTCCAGCGCTCGCGCCGCCGCGATCGGCGCCCCGGAGAGCGCCTGCAGATTGTCGGCGTGCACCGGGTCCGCGGCGAAGCGCTCGGCGATGCGCGAGCTCCCGCGCAGCGTGCGGTAGAGACCGAAGTTGGCCGCCGACAGCGCGATCGTCGGGCCGTTTTCGGCGTCGAGCATGTACACCCGATCGGCGGCGAGCGCCAACTCGAACAGCGTGCCGGTGAAGCAGGACTCGCGATCGCAGACCGCGAACATTCCGCGTGACGAGACTTCGAGCCGGTTGAGCGTCCGCCGCAGCGCGCCGATCGTCGCCCGCACGAACCAGTGTCCCAGCTCGCCGGCAACGAAAGCGTCATGCGCGAGCACCTGTTTTGGGTCGCCGCGCGTGCGCAAGACCCACGTGCCGATCTCGGTCTCGTTGGTGCGCAAGGTGAGGATCGCGTCGTCCAGCTCGCGCGCGAGCTTGAGCGGATACCACGCCGCGCCCTGCACCTGCGCTGCGCCGGCATCCGCCGGCGGCGCGGAGTCGGGCGCGCGCACCGTGATGTGGGCCAGACGCGTGGTCCGGTCGATTTCCACCTCGACCGTTTCGTACCGATAGCCGTCGGGCGCGACGCTGCGCTCGACCGGCGTCAGCGCGATGCCTTTCGTGCCGGACGGCCGCCGCAGCGCCGCCGGAACGCTCGCCGCCAACGCGTGCGCACGCTCGAGAACTGCACGGTCGAAATCCGCGGGCTTGGCCAGCCCATCGACCAGTCGCCAGTCGACCGCGCGCTGGCCGCGCACGCCCTCGGTCGTCGTGCAAAAGACGTCGGCGAGGTCGCGCCGCATCTTGCGCTTGTCGGTGAGCCGGGTCAGCCCTCCCGTACCGGGCAGCACGCCGAGGAGCGGCACCTCCGGGAGGCTCACCGCGGATGAGCGATCGTCGATGAGCAGGATCTCGTCGCAGGCGAGCGCGAGCTCGTAGCCGCCGCCGGCGCACGCGCCGTTGACCGCGGCGAGGAACCGGATCCCGTCGTGCGCGCTGGAGTCCTCCATGCCGTTGCGCGTCTCGTTGGTGAACTTGCAGAAGTTGACCTTCCACGCGTACGTCGCCAGGCCGAGCATGTAGATGTTCGCGCCGGAGCAGAACAGGCGATCGCGTCCGCCCGTCACGACGACGCAATGCACCTCCGGATGCTCGAAGCGGACGCGGTCGAGCGCGTCGGCGAGCTCGATGTCGACACCGAGATCGTAGGAATTGAGCTTGAGCTTGTAGCCGGGCTGGAGACCGCCGTCTTCGGCGACCTCCAGGGCGAGCGTTGCGATCGCGCCGGCGAACGAAAGACGCCAGTGCCGGTAGCGATCCGGAGACGCATCGAACCGGACAAGCCCGCGCTCAGCCGCCCGCACTGCGGCATCAGCCTCAACGGCCACGCTTGCCTCGAGCAACGGAGGGGCTTTGACACCGATCAAGTATCAGGGCCATGCTCCCGATTATATTTGAGCCTGCCGTGACTTGGGCGGGCGTGGGTTGTCTGCGGCGCAGGAGAATAGCGCCCGGGCACAGGGCCACAGGATCGAGGAGGAACCATGGAGTTGAGCCGGGCCGACCACGGCCAGAGCCCACCCCGGATCGATATCCCGCGCCACTATAACGCCGCGTACGATCTCATCGAGCGCAATCTGCCCTCCGGGCGCGGCTCCAAGGTCGCCTACATCGACGATCGGGGCCGCACCACCTACGCCGAGCTGGCGACGCGGGTCAATCGCGCCGCCAACGCGCTGTTGGGACTCGGCCTCATGCCCGAGCAACGCGTCGTGCTCGCGCTCCACGATTCGATCGACTTCCCGACCGTGTTCCTCGGCGCAATCAAGGCCGGGATCGTGCCGATCGCGGTCAACACGCTGCTTACCGCGAATGATTACCGTTACATACTGACCGACAGCCGCGCCAGCGCGCTCGTCGTCTCGCCACCGCTGCTGCCGACGCTTGAGCAGGCGATGGCTGACGGCGGCCGAGCGTGCTTGCGCGAGATCATCGTCGCTGGCGAGGCCAAGCCGCCGTACCGCCCGCTCGATGCGCTGCTTGCGGCGGCGAGCGACTCCACAGAGCCCGCGCTGACGACCGGCGACGACGCCTGCTTCTGGCTGTATTCGTCCGGCTCGACCGGCGCCCCCAAGGGTACCGTGCACGTGCATGCGAGCATGATCCAGACCGCGGAGCTGTACGCGTGCCCGGTGCTGGGGATCCGCGAGGACGATGTCGTGTTCTCGGCCGCCAAGCTCTTCTTCGCGTATGGCCTCGGCAATGCGCTCTCGTTTCCCCTCTGCGTCGGCGCCACCACGGTGCTCATGGCCGAGCGGCCTACGCCGGCTGCGGTCTTCAAGCGGCTGACCGAGCATTGGCCGACGATTTTCTACGGCGTGCCGACGCTCTTCGCGGCGATGCTGGCCGCGCCCGACTTCCCGAAGCGGGAAGCGCTCAACCTGCGCCGCTGCGTGTCGGCGGGCGAGCCGCTGCCCGCGGACATCGGGCGCCGGTTCCACGAGCGCACGGGCATCGACATCCTTGACGGCATCGGTTCGACCGAGATGCTGCACATCTTCCTTTCCAATCGCGCCGATGACGTCCGCTACGGCACGACCGGCGTGGCGGTGCCAGGCTACGAGCTGCGGATCGTCGACGAACAGGGACACGATGTTCCCGATGGGGAACAGGGAGAGCTTCTGATCAAAGGCCCGACCGCGGCGATGACGTACTGGAACAACCGCTCGAAATCGCGCGCGACGTTCGTGGGCGAGTGGACGCGCAGCGGCGACAAGTACCGGCGCGACGAGGCAGGTTACTACGTCTACTGCGGCCGCAACGACGACATGCTCAAGGTCGGCGGGATCTGGGTGTCGCCGGTCGAGGTCGAGGCGGCGATCATCGCCCATCCGGCGGTGCTCGAGGCGGCGGTGGTCGCCTGGGAAGATGGCGACCGACTGGTCAAGCCCAAGGCGTTCGTCGTGCTTCGCCCCGCGCATACCGGCTCCGACGTGCTGGCCAGCGAGATCCAGGATCACGTGAAGCGCCAGCTCGCCCCCTACAAGTACCCGCGCTGGGTCGAGTTCGTCGCCGAGCTGCCCAAAACCGCGACCGGCAAGATTCAGCGCTACAAGCTGCGGGCCTTGCGTTGATCGAGCCGCTACGGCGCGTGTTCGTGTAGGATTGCTGTGGGCGCCCCGTCGCCCGGGATTCGCTGCGCGGATCCCGGTCCGCGAGCGCGTTGAGACCGAGGGAGGACAACAGTATGGCAAGCAGCGGATATCGGCAGCAAAGACGCCGCGTCGTCAAGGCGCTTGGCGCAGTGGGCGCACTCGGGACGTTGGGGGCACCCGGCCTCGCGCTGGCGCAAGCGGGCAAAGTCAAGGTCGGCTTCATGCTGCCCTACACCGGAACATACGCCGCGCTGGGGCGCTCGATCGAGAACGGCTTCAAGCTCTACGTCAACGAGCAGGGCGGCAAGCTCGGCGGGCGCGAGCTCGAATACTTCACCGTCGACGACGAGTCGGAGCCCGCGAAGGCCGCGGACAACGTCAACAAGCTCATCAAGCGCGACAACGTCGACGTCATCGTCGGCACCGTCCACTCGGGCGTGCAGATGGCGATTGTCAAGGCCGCGCGCGACAACAACACGCTGTTGATCATCCCCAACGCCGGCGTCGACGAGGCGACCGGGCCGCTGTGCGCTCCGAACATCTTCCGCGTCTCGTTCTCCAATTCGCAGCCGGGGCTCGCCATGGGCATCGTCGCGGCGCTGAGGGGGTACAAGACCGCGGTCACGATCACCTGGAAGTACGCTGCCGGCGAACAGTCGATCGGCGGGTTCAAAGAGACCTTCCAGAAGGGCGGCGGCAAGGTGCTGAAGGAGCTCTACGTGCCCTTCCCGAACGTGGAGTTCCAAGCGCTGCTAACCGAGATCGCTTCGCTCAAGCCCTCCTGCACGTACGCCTTTTTCGCCGGCGGGGGTGCGGTCAAGTTCGTCAAGGACTACGCCGCGGCCGGCTTGAAGGACAAGGTCCCGTTGCTCGGCGCTGGATTTCTCACCGACGGAACGCTCGATGCGCAGGGTGCGGCCGCCGAGGGGATCCTCACCACGCTGCACTACGCCGACAATCTGACCACACCGCGCAACAACGCGTTCCGGCTCGCCTACGCCAAGACCTACAGCAACAAGGCGGACGTCTACGCCGTGCAGGGCTACGATTCGGCGCAGCTGCTTGGCCTCGGGTTGCGGGCCGTCGCCGGCGATATCGGCCAGCGTCCACTGCTCATCCGGGCCATGGCCGCGGCGGAAATCGACAGCCCGCGCGGCAAGATCACGCTCTCGCCTTCGCACAACGTGGTGCAGGACTTCTACCTGCGCAAAGTCGAGAACGGGGAGAACAAATCCATCGGCCTGGCGGCGAAGTCGCTGGCCGATCCAGGACGCGGCTGCTCCATGGGTTGACAGTCCGTCACCAAAGGCAGTGACGTACTATCTCGCCGCGTTGAACACGGCGCTGCGCGCCGGTTAACGCGGCGATTCTCATTGCTGGGCGGCGTTGTTCTTCGATGGATCTTCAGATATTCCTGATTCAACTGCTGAACAGCGTTCAGTACGGACTGCTGCTGTTCCTGGTCGCGAGCGGGCTCACGCTCATCTTCGGCATCATGGGCGTGATCAATCTCGCCCACGGCAGCTTCTACATGCTGGGCGCGTACGCGGCGTTCACGCTGTCCGCGCTAACCGGAAACCTGTTCATAGCGATCGCCTTGGGTGTCGTGCTCGCG
>JBGPYP010000280.1:0-3651 GCA_041493285.1 Casimicrobiaceae bacterium | reverse complement strand
GCTCTTGGGCGGATGCGTCACTTGAGTTTCGTTTCCTTGTAGAGGACGTGCTTGCGGGCAACGGGATCGAACTTCTTGATCTCCATCTTCCCCGGCATCGTCTTCTTGTTCTTACTTGTCGTGTAGAAGTGCCCGGTCCCGGCCGAGGATTCCAGCTTGATCTTTTCACGCATGGTCGGATTCCTTGATGTTCAGCGCCGGTGCGTCACCTGGACGCCGGCGCAAGTCAGACGTGCTCGCCGCGCGAGCGGAGCTCGGCCAGGACGACCTCGATGCCCTTCTTGTCGATGGTGCGCAGCCCGGCGTTGGTCAGCCGCAGGCTCACCCAGCGGTTCTCGCTCTCGACCCAGAACTTGCGCCGCTGCAGGTTCGGCATGAACCGGCGCTTGGTCTTGTTGTGGGCGTGGGAAACGTTGTTGCCCACCATCGGGGCCTTCCCCGTCACTGCACAGACTCGAGCCATCGCTCGCTCCCAACGTTTTGAATTCGGAAAAGCCGTGCATTCTAGCCGGAAACGACCGGCAATTCAAGCGCTTGCTCGATCACCCGCCTGCCCCAGCCTAGAGGAGTCCACGTTCGGCAAAGGAAACGGTACGCGTGCCGGCCACGATGAAATGATCGAGCGTCTTGATCTCGACCAGCGACAGCGCCTGCTTGAGCGTCTGCGTCAGCAGCTCATCCGCGCGGCTCGGCTCCGCGACGCCGGACGGGTGGTTGTGCGCGAAGATGACGCCTGCGGCGTTGTGGCGGAGCGCCGTCTTCACAACCTCGCGCGGATAGACGCTGGTCTGCGTCAGCGTGCCGCGAAAAAGCTCTTCCGATGCGAGCAAGCGATTCTGCGCGTCGAGGAACAACGCGACGAAGACTTCGTGCGCGCGGCCGCCCAGCGTGAGCTGCAGAAAGTCACGCACCGCGCGGGGCGAGGACAGGCTGTCGCGCTCGCCGATGTCCTCGGCAAGCGTGCGGCGCGCCATCTCGATCACCGCCTTGAGTTGCACATACTTCGCCGGACCGAGCCCACGGATCGCCGCGACTTCGTCGAGTGTCGCCGCGAACAGCCGCTGCAAGCTGCCGAAGTGCGCGATCAAGTCGCGGCCGAGCTCGACGGCGCTCTTGCCGGCGATCCCGGTGCGCAGGAAGATCGCCAGCAGCTCGGCTTCGGACAACGCTGCCGCGCCGTGCTTGAGCAGGCGTTCGCGCGGGCGTTCGTCTTCGGGCCAGTCGGCAATGCGCATGTTAGTGTCCTGTTCCGCAAATTCGCTGGATAGTTCGCGGCGAAATCGGCCGGCATGCTTTGTTGCTCGGCCTCACCGTAGCACGGGCTACGGTGAGGCCTCGCGTCGCGCCTGACGACCGATTTCACTCGCTCCTTTATCGTCGGGACTTACGGAACAGAACACCGGCGCCCCTATCCCCTGATGCCGGGGCATATTAAACTGCGCCAGCCCTTGCCTCATCAGCCAAACGGATGACGACTTCTCGCGCCGCCCGCCCCTTGGGCCGCATCGTGCTCGGCCTGACCGGCGGCATCGCCGCGTACAAGGCGGCCGAGCTGACGCGGCTGCTGGTCAAGGAAGACATTGCGGTGGACATCGTCATGACTCCGGCAGCGACGCAATTCATCGCGCCGATGACCCTGCAGGCGCTCTCGGGCCACCCGGTGCTGACCGATCTGTGGCAATCCGGCGCGGCGAACGCCATGGGGCACATCGACCTCTCGCGCGGCGCCGATGCGATCCTGGTCGCACCAGCGTCGGCCGACTTCATCGCCAAGCTCGCGCACGGCGGCGCCGACGACCTGCTCTCGACCTTGTGCCTCGCGCGCGGTTGTCCCCTCCTGGTCGCCCCCACGATGAACGTCCAGATGTGGAACAACCCGGCGACGCAACGCAACATCGCGCAACTGAAGGCGGACGGCATCGAGATCCTCGGACCGGGGAGCGGCAGCCAGGCCTGCGGCGAGGTCGGCGACGGGCGCATGATCGAGCCCGAGGAAATCCTCGCGGCGCTCTTCGCCTGGGCGCAACCAAAGCTCCTTGTAGGCAAGCGCGTGCTGGTGACCGCGGGACCGACGTTCGAAGCGATCGATCCGGTGCGCGGCATCACCAACCTCAGCTCGGGCAAGATGGGCTTCGCGCTGGCGCAGGCCTGCGCCGAGGCGGGCGCCGCGGTGACGCTGATCGCGGGGCCGACGATGCTCGCGACACCGGCGCGCGTCACGCGCGTCGACGTGCGCAGCGCCAGCGACATGGCGAGGGCCGTCGATGCGCGCGTCAAGGCGTGCGAGATATTCGTCGCGGTCGCCGCGGTGGCCGACTACACTCCGGCCGACGCGCAGTCGAAGAAGCTCAAGAAGAGTGCGCGGCCGTTGACGCTGACGCTGAAACCGACGCTCGACATCCTCGCGAAAGTCGCGTCGCGGCCGAAACCGCCGTTCTGCGTCGGGTTCGCGGCGGAGACGAACGATGTCAATGCCAATGCCGAGGCCAAGCGCCGCAGGAAGAAAGTGCCCCTGCTGGTAGCCAATCGTGCTCAGGATACGCTCGGCCAGAACGAGAACGAGGTGACGCTGCTCGACGACTCAGGCGCGCATCCCCTGCCGCGAATGGCCAAAGTCGCGTTGGCGCGACGCCTCGTGGCCGAGATCGCGGCGCGGCTCAAAGAGCGCTGATGACCGCGAAGCGGCACATCGGTCGTCGTCCCTGCGAAAGCGGGGACCCAGCGTCGTCGCCGTCGCGCGCGCGTTGGTCGAAGCGCTGCTCAGAACGTCGTCCCGGCGCAGGCCGGGACCCAAGTTCCTTCAGCAACGGCGTAGCTCGGATTGAACGGTGACCACCGCTAACATCGCGCTCAAGGTCCTCGACGAGCGTATCCGCCCCTACCTGCCGGCGTATGCGACGCCCGGCTCCGCAGGCATGGACTTGCGCGCGTGCATCGACGCGCCGGTCACGCTGCTGCCGGGCCAGTCTGAACTCGTGCCAACGGGGGTCGCCATCCACATCGCCGACCCCGGGCTGGCCGCGCTGATCCTACCCCGGTCCGGCCTGGGGCACAGGCACGGGATCGTGCTCGGCAACCTGGTCGGGCTGATCGACTCCGATTACCAGGGGCAGTTGATGGTGAGCTGCTGGAACCGCGGCGACAAGGCATTCGAGCTCAAACCCATGGAACGGCTGGCACAACTTGTGCTTGTGCCTGTAGCTCAGGCATCCTTTGTCGAGGTGAAGGGCTTCCATGAGAGCCAAAGGGGTGGTGACGGGTTTGGGAGCAGCGGGCGGGGCTAAGGACGGCTTGCTCAAGCGAACGGGCGTACGCAAAAGCGAGGGCGCATCGATGAAATTGGTCAGGGACGTCGACGTTACCGCGTACAAGGTCATCAGGTCGACTGCTGACCTTGCGATCAACGGCGCGCCGCCAATGTTCGCAGAGCCGATTCACGTCGGCCGCCCCAACATCGGCGACCACAAGCGCTTTCTGCAGCGCGCATCAAACATCCTCGATAGTGGTTGGCTTTCCAACAATGGGCCGATTGCACAGGAGTTCGAACGGCGGATCGCCTCGTTTCTTGGTGTCAAGCATTGCGTTGCCATGTGCAACGGGACAATCGCGCTGGAAATCGCGACGCGTGCTCTCGAACTGAAAGGCGAGGTC
>JBGPYP010000008.1:0-22161 GCA_041493285.1 Casimicrobiaceae bacterium | reverse complement strand
GAAGCAATGCTTGCATTACCGCAGCAGTTTCGTCGGGTGTGTACGTCACCCCGGGCGACTCGTGATCCGGATCGAAGCCTGCGCCCGCGTGCAAGTGCGTCGTCTCCCAGCACACGCAGAAAGGGAAGTCGGGTCGGCCCGAGGCGACTATGTCGACAAGCGTCGGGTCGAGGCCACGGCTCGACCCGGACCAGTGGAACACGTAACAGAACCCGCTGATGCCGTGGGTATCGGCGAGCGCGGCCTGAGCGTCGCGCACCACGCCATCGCGCACGTCGCAGTACCCCAGCTCTCCTGGAAGCTGGGGCTGCTCGTGGCCGACGAAGCGTGGGCGCGCCGCCCGCACGCCGGTCCACTCGGGAAGATCCTCACCCACGACGGTCCCGCTTGGGAGCGGCGCGTCCGGGAGCCTGTAATAGACGATCACCCGCACGTCCGGAACGGCGCGATCCGGCGGAGACGTCTGCGTCACGGGAGAGGATGCACCAAGGCTTCACCGGGCGTCAGCGTCGCGCCGCGAGGAAGCCGCAGACGCTCGGCGAGCGCACGGGTTGCACACAGCAGCCCTGGATTCGCGTGGCCCGCAGCCGCCAGCTCGTCGATACGGTCGATGATCGCGCACGGCTCGTCGCGCGTAACGATCAGCAGCACGACTTCCGCGTGCATCGCGGGGAGCCACGCGGCTGGCGAGCGCGCCGTTCCGAGCAGCACGAGCGTTCCATCGCGCGGGTGATCGTCGGCGGTCAGCTTCGCCGCAGGCACCGCAGCCGTACGCACGTCAGCCGCGGCCTCGTCCCAGATCCTGACCGGCGCCGCGCCGCACGCCGCGACGATCCGCGCCAGCGCGGCGCGCTCCTCGTCTCCCAATGCTTCACCGATGACGACGTGCACGGATCCTGCCGCCGCAAGCCGCTCGAGATCGAAGCCGGAATCCACGCGCGAGACGAGGCGTGGCAATACCTCGCGGCAGATCTCCAGCTCGATCAACGGCAGCGACTCCAGGAGTCGCAGATTGTGGCGCGGGGTGCCGAGTTCCGGGCGCAGCTGGATGGCGTGCTTTATCAGCGCCAGCGCCTCGTCGTAGTGGCCGTTCTCGTACTCGACCAGGCTGAGTGAGTGCGCAGCGTCGAAGTTCGATGGATCAGCGGCGAGCACGCGGCGATACTTCTGGGCAGCCTCGACGACCCGTCCACTCTGCTGCGCGCGCAGCGCCTCGCGCATCACTTGCGGCGCCCACGACAGTCCCGGAGACCCCGCAGACGCCGTCGGGCCTGGCGCGGCAGGCGCACGGATCGCTCCGTGGCACTCTTTGAATCGCTTGCCGCTGCCGCAAGGACAGGGCTCGTTGCGCCCAACCGGGTTCATCGGTCAAGAAATCTCGTTCGGCATCCGGGGAACCCGCGCAACACGCGCAATATTCTACCAGTTCGCGTTCACCCGCTTTAGCCGGACACGAGCATGTCGCGCAGCGTCGTAGCCAACGGGATTTCCGGTACGCGGCCGATCAGCGACTCGAGCTTCCGCGGCGACCCGACCAGCCGCCGCACCTCGTTCGCGCGGACGAGCTTGGGGTCGACCCGGACCTCCGTATGATGACCGGTCTGCGCCTCGAGCGCCGCGATCACCTCGCGCAGCGAGACCCCGCGACCGGCGCAGATGTTGACCGTCTCGCCGACCGCGGCCGGACACTCCAGCAGGCGTCGATAGATTTCGACGACAGCGCGCACATCGAGGAATTCGCGCACGACGTCGATGTTGCCCAACTCGATCGCCTTTGCCTTGCGCCGGAAGTGGCTGACGATCTTTGGGACCACGAACAGCTCCGCCTGGCCCGGACCGGTGTAGTTGAACGGCCGCGCGACGACGATCGGCAGGCGATCGCGGAACGTGGCGGCCATGTGCTCCATCGCGAGTTTGCTCGCGCCGTAGTGGCCGGCCGGCGCCGGAGGCATCGTCTCGTCGATGGCGTCCACCTCCACATTCCCGTATACGCTGGCGCTGCTCGCCAGAATCACCGAGCGAATCCGGTCGGCGTGCGGGGCGAGTGCCTGCAGCAACGCGAGCGAGCCGAGCAGATTGACGCGATAGATCGCCTCGACGTCCTCGTGGGCGACGAACGACACTGCCGCCAGATGGACGACCCGATCGGGCCGCGCCAGCTCGACCGCATGCGCCGTCGCGGCAGCGTCGAGGAGATTCGCGTGCACCTCGCCCGCAGCCGCCGGCAGCGACTCGGTCAGGCCAATCACCTCGTAGCCGTCGGCGCGCAGGCGGTCGCACAGGTAGCGGCCCGTGAATCCCCGTGCTCCGGTCACCAGCACCCGCTCAGAACGAGACGCCACGCTCCACCCGCTTGAGATCCGCCTCGACCATCATTCGGCAGAGCGTTTCGAGCGAAGTTCGAGCCGCCCAACCGAGCTCGCGTGCAGCCTTCGACGCATCGCCGATGAGCGCATCGACTTCGGCCGGGCGATAGAACGCGGGGTTGACCTGCACCCGCGTCTTGCCGCTCTTCGCGTCGACTCCGATCTCGTCGACGCCGGCGCCGCGCCATGCGACCTCGATACCGGCAGCGCGGAAGGCAAGCTCGACGAAATGCCGGACGCTTTCGGTGCGGCCTGTGGCGAGCACGTAGGTCCCCGCCTGCGGCGCCTGCAGCATGCGCCACATGCCTTCGACGTATTCCGCGGCGTAGCCCCAGTCGCGGCGCGCGTCGAGGTTGCCGAGCTCGAGCACGTCCTGCTTCCCGAGACGGATTCTGGCCACCGCGTCGGTGATCTTCCGGGTGACGAACTCCCTCCCGCGCAGCGGCGACTCGTGGTTGAAGAGGATGCCGCTCACGCCGAAAATGCCGTGCGCATCGCGATAGTTGACCGTCGTCCAATGCGCGTAGAGCTTGGCGACGCCATAGGGACTGCGCGGGTAGAACGGCGTGGTCTCGTTCTGCGGCGTCGCCTGAACCTTGCCGAACATCTCGGACGTGCTCGCCTGGTAGAAGCGAATCTTGCGGTCGACGATCCGGATCGCCTCCAGGAGATTGAGCGGGCCCAGGCCTGTGACGAGCGCCGTGTTGAGCGGCTGGTCGAAGGAAACCGCAACGAAGCTCTGCGCGGCGAGATTGTAGATCTCGTCGGGACGAGCCTTGTCGATGAGCCGCAGGCTCGAGCTCAGGTCCAGCAGGTCGTACTCGACGAGCCTGAGCTCCGGATGGCGATCGACGCCGAGCTCCTCGATACGCCAGAAGTTGGCCGAGCTGGTGCGCCGATACGTGCCGTACACGCGGTACCCGCGCGTCAGGAGCGCCGCGGCGAGGTAGGCGCCGTCCTGGCCCGTGACGCCGGTGACGATCGCGGTTCTTGGTGTGCTCATGGCGTGCGGCGCGCGGCGCGAGTGGTGGACAAATACCTCCGATCGCCGCACAGGGCGGCACGATACCAGACTTGACGGCGGGCTGCGCGGGACATGCCGTACCAGGTCGGCCGCATCAGACGCCTCGGTCCAGGAGAGCGGTCAGCTCCGGGGAACGGCTTCGACCGAATGCGGGACCGATGGGAGCGGCTCTCAGGGCCTCGGCGAGTTGCAAGTTTTCATCGGCAACGTAGTACCGGTTCAGGTCGTCGCTCAGCGCGAACCTATAACCGGCCGCGGTCAGCAGCGATTCCCATTTATCGTGCGTCGGCGCCCCGGTCATGGGTGCGGTCGCTTCGATCACGACAATCCAGGGACGCTGATGCTGCAGGTCGGCGCCGGCGAGAACGTCTTTCTCCGCGCCTTCGACGTCGATCTTGAGAAAGTGCACCTCGCTGCGCACCAACTCGGTCCAGATATCACGCAGCATACGGACATTCACCCGCGTCTTGTTGACCTTAAAGCCCGCCGCGAGATGGCGCCGTGCAACGCCGCGGCGCAGAGTCGAGAGTCCGGTGTCTTCGATTTCAAAAAAAACGGACTGGCCTGCGCTCGCGCCTGCGGCAACCTGCAGATTCACGTCCCGCGGACGGGCGCGCGTCAATCTTTCGTGATAGGCGGCGACCGGCTCGATGTTGATGCCAGACCAGCCACGATCGTAAAAGGCACGCGTCACCGAATGCGTATCGGGATCTTGCGCCCCGACGTCGATATAGGTCCCGGCCTCGACATGCCGCAGCGCATACCACAAGCGTACGTCCTCGTAATTCTGCGCGTAGGAGACAAACGAGCTCGGGGTCTCGCCGGACGCGACTCCTCGCGCGCCTGTTTCGAGTTTGTCGAGCTTCTCGGTTGGTCCCATCGCGCGGCGCCGCCACTGCTCAGGTCAGCCCAAGCTCGAGCAAACGCCGCCGCAGCAGCGTCGCGGTCGCAGCCGGCGTGAATCTGGAACGGACGTCGTGCTGGCCGCGAGACGCGATGCGGTTCCGGAACTCCGCGTCGCCGGCAACGCGCAACATGTAGTGCGCCGCATGTCCGATATCCGGATCCGCCCACCTGAAGCGCTCGTCATCGTAAAGATAATCACCTTTGCGGACGGCGATCAACTCGTAATCGACGAGGCAGCTGTTCTCACGGTTCATGAATTCCAGGTTTCCGGAGTAGGCCGTAGCGATCACCGGCTTCCCAAGATACATCGACTCCGCCAATCCCAGCCCCAGGCCCTCGCCCCGATGCAGCGATACGAACGCATCGACGACGCTCTCCAGCCCGGACACCTGATCGCGACTCAGGAATTCGTCCTTGATGATGATCCGGTCGTCCCCGGCGATCACCTCCTGGAGCGCGCGCATTCTCTCCGGCCGGTGGCCGCCGTTGATCGACTTGATCACCAAGCCGACATCGCGCCGGCTGGTCCCAAATGCGCGCTTGAACGCGGCGATCGTGCCGTCGGGATTCTTCCGTTTCACGAAGGAGTTGAAATCGAAAGAGAACAGGAAAAGAAAGCGATCTTCGGGCAGCCCGAAGTCCGACCGGCTGTAGGCACGGGAGAGCTTGACTTCGATCGGGGGTGGAATCTTGACGACAGGCTTCGTCGTCGAGCGACGCATCGCGCCGGCCACGAAGTCGGTGGCCACCCAGATCTCATCGACGGTCTCGAGCGCGTAGTCCCACTCGCGCGGGAGATCCTCGAGTTCCCAGTACCAGTAGCCCACCACGCAGCCGCCGGCTGCCGAGGTCGACGCTGCGAGCGGGAGAACAGGTTGCATCATGTCGGGGTTGAGGCAGAACAGAGAGCAGCGATATTGCAGCTCGCGGGAGATGTGTGCCGCTACGCTCTGGTCCGCCTGCCGGGCCCGAACACGCATGTCCACATCCCTGACGATGAACGGAATCTCTCCCAGAACGCAGGAGCCCGCGAAGGCACGGAGGCTTTCGCCGAGGCCGAATTCGCCGAATGCGAAGCCGATCAGATTCAGCCCCGGGACGAGCTGCGGCGCTGTCCGGCCCTGGCGATTCAAGGCGATCGCTTCGGCGAGCGTCTCGAGGCGCTTCGGACTGAACATTGACACGTGCCCCACATGGAACGGCGCCTTGAAGAACTGCATGCGCCAATGATGTACGGATGGCGCAAACCGGTTCGGCGCCCGCTCCCGCTCGTCGGATGCGCGGGCGTAAAACTCGCGGAAGATCAATAGCGGTTCGGGCTCGGATCCGGCGCTGGGGCGTGTCGGCGCATCTGCAGCGACCACGATGCGGTGGCGGTAAAGCGTGGCCGCGACGTGCATCGGCTCCTCGTGCCAAAGCGCACGGAGGCAGAAATCCCAGGCGTAGGTGTGCTCCAGGGCACGCATGCCGCCGATAGCGTCGAAGACCGCGCGGCTGAAGAAAAGATTGCCGATGGCAACAGCCACGAATTCACGGTGAATGAACGAGTAACCGACCGTGTCGGACTCCGCAATGGCGATCGGCAGCTCCCGCGACTCGGGCAGGCCCGGCGCGTCGGCCGGAACCATGTTGCCAGCCGCGTCGATGAAGTCGACCCCGCAGAAGCCCCACGCCATCCCGCGCATTGCCACCTTCTCCACCAAACTCGCGATGCGCTCGGGCGCGAACTCGTCGTCGACGTGCAGGATGTTCAGATACTCGCCCTTCGACGCGCGCACGCCCTCGTTGATCAGGCCTGCTTGGTCCATGCCCGGCCGCAACAGCAATTGATGGGACAGCCGGCAAGTCGACAACAGCTCGCTGAGTCGTTGCGTCACTCCGCCGCCCCGGGTGCCGTCCATGACGATCAGCTCGAGCCGGCGGTAGATCTGGCCCTGCACCGACGCAAGGGATCGCTCGAGCCAGCGCGCGGGGCCCGTAACGACAAGAACGATGGTCACCCACGGCGCCTCTCCACGGTCACGGTCAGGCAGCGCCGCGAGCCATTGCGCGTACTCGGCGCGTCGGGCCGCGGCAAACGCACTGTCGATTCCGGAGAGCGCCTGCAGAAAGACGAATTCCAGATCCGCCCAGATCCTCCGCCGCTCGGGACGTCCCGGCGCAGGTGTGGGCGACGCCTTCGCTGCCGCAAGAAGCGTCCGCAGCGCTTCACCGACTCGGCCGCGCTCGTGCGCGCATAGCCCGACGATGTGCAGTGCGTCGGCATTGCCGGGCCGGGCGGACAGGATCTCGCGCGCCATCGCTTCCGCGCCGTCGATGTCGCCGGCGCGCAGCCGTCGCGTCGCATCAGCCAGTCGACCGTGGGAAACGGCTGGCGCCGGCGCCAGCCCGCCGAGCGCTCCGTGACAATCCTTGTACCGGCTGCCGCTGCCGCACGGGCAAGGCTCGTTGCGCCCGACGGCCGGCATCGACTGACCGCTCGTCTCCGACTTGAACGGGGCGTTACCGACCACTAGTACCTGCCCGGCTGGGCGAGATTCTCGAACCGGGTGTACTGCCCCAGGAACGCCAGCCGAACCGTGCCGATCGGTCCGTTGCGCTGCTTGCCGACGATGACCTCGGCCACGCCTTTGTCCTGCGAATCTTCGTTGTAAACCTCGTCGCGATAGATGAACAGGATCACGTCGCTGTCCTGCTCGATCGCTCCCGATTCACGAAGATCCGACATGATCGGGCGTTTGTTCGGCCGCTGCTCGAGGCTGCGATTGAGCTGCGAGAGGGCGATCACCGGCACTTTGAGTTCTTTCGCGAGCGCCTTGAGCGAGCGCGAGATTTCGGAGATTTCCGTCGCCCGATTCTCGCCTTCGCCAACCGCCTGCATGAGCTGCAGATAGTCGACGATGATCGCGCCGAGCTTGCCGCCGTACTGTCGCGCGAGCCGGCGCGCGCGCGCACGGAGTTCCAGCGCGTTGAGCGCGGGCGTCTCGTCGACGTGGATTGCCGCGTCGGAGAGCCGGCCCAGCGCCTCGGACAGTCGTTCCCAATCGTCGGGCGTGAGCTGGCCGGTGCGGACTTTGTGCTGATCGAGTCTACCGACCGCGCCGATCAGCCGCATCGCGAGCTGCATCGCGCCCATCTCCATGCTGAAAATCGCGACCGGCAGCTTGGCGGAAAGCGCGATGTGCTCACCGATGTTCAGCGCAAGGCTCGTCTTGCCCATGCTCGGTCTGCCGGCGATCACGATGAGATCGCCTTCCTGCAGGCCCGAGGTGATGCGATCGAGGTCCGCGAACCCGGTCGGAACGCCGGTGACGTCGGATGGATTGTCGCGCCGGAAGAGCAGCTCGATGCGCTCGACCGCCTCGGTGAGGAGCGGACGAAGCTCCTGGAACCCCTGCTGTCCGCGCGCGCCGTGCTCGGCGATCTCGAATACTTTCGTCTCGGCTTCGTCGAGCACCTCGCGCACGCTGCGGCCGAGGGGATTGTAGGCGGCGTCGGCGATCTCTCCGCCGGCGGCGGCGAGGCGGCGCAGGATCGCCCGCTCGCGGACGATCTCGGCGTAGCGGCGGATGTTGGCCGCGGTCGGCACGTTCTCGACCAGCGCGCCGAGATACGCCATTCCGCCGATGTAGTCGAGCTTCTTGAGCGAGGACAACGCTTCGCCGACGGTGATGACGTCGGCCGGCTTGTTGTCCCCGATGAGCCCCATGATCGCGTTGAACAGCGCGCGATGCGCATCGCTGTAGAAGTCCTCGGTGCCCAGGACGTCGGCGATTCGATCCGCGGCGGCGTTCTCCAGCAGCAAGCCGCCGAGCACCGATTGCTCCGCCTCCAGCGAATGGGGCGGCACTTTCAGCGCATCGATCTGGGAGTCGTTGGGCATCGGTGGGGACCTACGAAACGCGCGACGAGTTTATCAGGTCGCCGAGGGCGTAAAGGAGCGTAAAGGAGGGTCAGACTCGACTTTTCACGCCCCGACCCACATCGTACGAGCCGACTGCGAAAAGGCGAGTCTGACCCTGAGCAACGCTCGCCGCCAACCAAAAGGGGCCGTCGCCGGCCCCTGATCGCGGCGGAAAGCCCTCCCTCAGACGGGAACGCCCGTCGTGTCGCCTTGCACCGAGACGGTGATGTGCGCCGCGACGTCGGTGTGCAGCCCGACGGTCAGCGGGAAGTCACCGACCTGCTTTAGCGGCCCCGACGGCATCCGGATCATCGCCTTTTCCACCGCGTGGCCCTGCGCCTGCAGCGCCTCGACGATGTCGACGTTGGTCACCGAGCCGAACAGGCGACCGTCGACGCCGGCCTTCTGCGTGATCTGCACTGTGAGGCCCTCGAGCTTGGCTGCCTGCTCCTGCGCCACGGCGAGCTTGTCCGCGGCGATCTTCTCCAGCTCGGTGCGCTTCTCCTCCAGCAGCTTCAGGTTCTCCGGCGTCGCGCGTTTCGCCTTGCCTTGCGGGATCAGGTAGTTGCGCGCGAAGCCGGGTTTGACCTTGACGACTTCGCCCAGGTTGCCGACGTTCAGCACCTTTTCGAGCAGAATGACTTGCATGTCGGAACCCCCGGTCAGTGCAGATCGGTGTAGGGCAGCAGCGCGAGGTAGCGTGCGCGCTTGATCGCGGTCGACAGCTGGCGCTGGTAGTGCGCCTTGGTGCCGGTAATGCGCGCCGGCATGATCTTGCCGTTTTCCTGGACGAAGTCCTTCAGGACGTCGATGTCCTTGTAGTCGATCTGCTTGACGCCTTCGGCGGTAAAGCGGCAGAACTTCTTGCGCTTGAACAGGTTGTTGCCGCGTTCGCGGCGCTTGCCGTCCTTGCCTTTGGCTTTGCCTTTCGCAAACTTCGAGCTTCTTCCCATCGGGCGAGGCATGTCAGTTTCCTTCCATCAGTTCGAATTCGTTCACGTGCAGCGCGACGCTGGCACCGGTCCGGTAGCGGCGCGCCAGAAAGCCGCGACAGCGGAGCTGCGCGCCCACCGCCACGCTCGCCAGGTCCTTCGCGAGCGGGCCCAGCGCGACGGCGGCGAGCTCGCACGCCACGCGCCGCTCGCCGTTGGCTTCAGTCTGCATCGATTCGTGCGCCAGCTGAAAATCGAGCGCCGGAACCCCGGCCGGAGTGAAACGCAGATCGCCGCGGGAAGCGAGCCGCGCCTCGAGCGTCACCTGGTTCACCGGCACCGCGACGCCGCGGAGATCAACGGACCGCGGCCGCGGCCACAGGCGGGGACGGGGACGCTGCGGCAGGCGCAGCGCCCGTTGGCGCTCCAACGGCGCCCGCTGGCGCTCCAGCAGCGCCGGCCGCCGCTCCCGGCGCTGCGAACGACCGGGATTTTTCTTCCTTCATCATCGGCGACGGCGCGACGACCGCCTCACGCATCGCGACGATGAGGTGGCGCAGCACGGCGTCGTTGAACTTGAACGCGTGCTCGAGCTCGGAGAGCGTCTCGTTGCCGCACTCGATGTTCATCAGGACGTAGTGCGCCTTGTGCACCTTGGCGACCGGGTACGCGAGCTGGCGCCGTCCCCAGTCCTCGAGCCGGTGGATGCGGCCGCCCTGGCCGCTGACCATGGTGCGATACCGCTCGACCATCGCGGGTACCTGCTCGCTCTGGTCGGGGTGCACGATGAAAACGATTTCGTAGTGACGCATGCAGATCGCTCCTTGTGGACGTTGATTGGGCGCGCGCACAGTGTAGTAGCACTGGAAGAGCGTCGCCGACGGCCTCACCCGTCTGCGGTGGGTGAGGCAAGGGAACCGATGATTATCCCCGAAAACCCGCACCGGATCAAGGTGCTATGCCCTCGGGCGCACGCAGCCGGCGGTTCAGGGCAAGGCTCGGGAGGTGCGTACACTCGCGGCTGCGGTCAGCGCAGTCTCGCGCTCGGCTTTGGACAGCGCGGCGAGTGTCTTGACTCGCGCGTAGAACCGGGCCAATTCGCCGCGCTCCGCTGCCAGCAGCGCGTGGAATTGCGGCACTTTCTGCGTGTAGATGCTGACCGCGGCGAGGCTCGCGTTGTTCGGGCCCTGCGCGAACCAGTAGTCGTAGACGCTGAACCCGCCCCACGCGCGCTTGAGCGCGGTGTATTCGGCGTGCATCGCTTCGAAGGTGGCGGCCTTGCCCGCCCGCTTGACCTCGTCGCTCGCATTGCCCGCATAGAGCGCCTCGAGGTTCGCGCGCGCGCGCTCGACCAGCGCGCGGAAACCCTCCCGGTAGCGCTCGCTGGTCGCGAACTGGCGGTCGAGGTCCGGATCGTGCTGCGCGGCAAGCCAACGGTGCAGGCCTTCCTCCTCGACGGCGACCGCGAAGGACTCGTTGAAGACCGTGTCGTCCTTGGCATAGGCGATCTGGTGCGCCAGCTCGTGAAAGATCAGGCGCGCGATCTCGGGGTCGGGATAGCGGATGAACGTCGAGAGCATCGGGTCGGAGAAATAACCGAGCGTCGAGAATGCCGGCACGCCGCCGATGTGCACGTCGTCCCCGGTGTTGGCGAGCCGCGCCGCCTCGGCGCGGGCGTCGGCTTCGGCGAAGTAACCCCGATAGTTCACGCAGCCGGCGATGGGGAAGCACCATTGGCGTGGGGTGAGCGAGAGCGCTGGCGTCGCGAACACGTTCCAGAGCACGAAGCGGCGGCCGAGCTCGGAATAACGGCGATAGCTCGCGTTGTCGGGGAGCGCAAGCTCGCGGCTCGCGTAGTCGCGGATCGCGAGCACGCGAACGAGCTTGCGCTTGACGACCGGATCGTGCACGGCCTCGAGCACTGCCGGAATCGGCTGTGCTCGGCTCAAAAGATCGAGCTGGCCCGAGATCCCCTGCCAGTAGTATTCCGCTGTCGAGCACCCGGCAAGCAGAAAAACCGTCGCTCCGATGCGGGTGAGCGCAAACGACCTCATCGCGCAGAGAGGGTCGGGAGCCAGCGCGCGAGGCGCTGCACGCCTTCCTCGAGGAGTGGCCGGGCGATCGTGTACGCGAAGCGCACGTGCGCCTCGGGCCGGTGGCGCCCGAAGTCGATGCCGGGAGTGAACGCGACGCCCGTCGCCTCGAGCGCTTGGAGCGCGAAGCGCTCGCTGTCGACACCGAATGCGGAGCAGTCGGCGTAGACGAAGAAACCGCCGTTCGGCATCACCGGAATGCCGAACCCGAGCTGGCGCAGCGCCGGAACCAGGAAATCCCGGCGCGCCTGGAATTCGCTCCGGCGGGCCTCGACGATCGCCAGCGTCTCCGGCGTGAAGCACGCCAGCGCCGCGCGTTGCGACGGCGTCGCCGGCGAAATGTACAGATTCTGCGCGAGCTTCTCGATGTCGCGCACGTGCCGCTCGGGCGCCACCAGCCAGCCCAGCCGCCAGCCGGTCATGTTGAAGTACTTGGAAAAGCTGTTGATCACGGAGATCTCGTCGGAGAGTGCTAGCGCGGTGCGTGCCTGGCCGGCGTAGGAGAGCCCAAGATAGATCTCGTCGACGATCAGCGCGCCGCCGCGCGCCGCGACCGCGCCCGCGATGCTCCGCAACTCGTCCCACGCCACCGTCGTACCGGTCGGGTTCGACGGCGATGCGATCAGCACCCCGCGGGTACGCGGGGTCCAGTGCCGCTCGACCAGCGCCGTGGTCAACTGGTAGTTTGATTCCGGCCCGACCGGCACGCCGAGCGCCTCGCCTTCGAGCGTGCGCACGAAGTGCCGGTTGCAGGGGTAGCCGGGATCGGCGAGCAGGATCTGCTGGTCGCGATCGACGAGCAGCGCGAGCGTCAGTAGCAGCGCGGCCGACGCGCCCGCGGTGACGACGATCCGCTCCGGTGAGACCTGGACGCTGTAGCGCTCGCGGTAGTGGCCGGCGATCGCGCGCCGCAACTCGGGCAATCCAAGCGCAGACGTGTAGTAGACGCCGCCGCCGGCGATTCCTTCCAGCGCCGCGGCCAGGACCGGCTGCGGCGTCGGGAAGTCCGGCTCGCCGATCTCCATGTGGATGACGCTGCGGCCCGCCGCTTCGAGCGCGCGGGCGGCCGTCTGGACCTCCATGACGTGGAAGGGCGCGATCTCATGCACGCGCGCGGCCAGCTCGCTCTTGACATCCATCGAAAGTCTTAAGTGTCGGGTCCGGAAAAGCTGCTATGGTAATCGCATTAGGTCGCCCTGGATGGCCCCCATGCTCATGCCGCGCTCGCTGCTGTTGTTCTTCCTCTCGCTGGCCGTCCCGGCGCACGCCGGCGTATACAAATGCGCGAACGAGAAAGGCGGCGTGATCTATCAGGACACCGCGTGCGCGCCCGGGAAGGAGCTGCGTAACCTGGACATCGATCCGGCAACGCTCTCCGTCGTTCCCGGTACGCCGATGCCGAGTCGGACCGCGGCGTCCTCGCCCGCAGCCAAGCCGGCGAGCGGGCGCACGAGCACGGCCAAGAACAAGGGCGGCAATGCGGCCGAACGCAAGTTTCTTCGGGCCGGGATGACCGAGACCGAGGTGCTCTACAAGGTCGGACGCCCGGACATCCAAGTGAGCGGGCGGCGCAAAGAAGGCCGAAAATGGTCCTACATGCCGACTGCCGACGATCCCGATACGCTGACCACGGTCACCTTCGCGGACGGGAAGGTCGACCGCATCGAGCGCAAGGTCGTGCGCTGATCTATGGAACCTCTGAGTAGGCCCCACATGGCCGCGACGGAGGCTTTCCGGGATGAGATGCGCGAAGCGGCGCGAGGCCCCTGGCAGGTCCCATGGGCGAGCGACGCGACGGCAGATCGCCCGCGCAGTTGGCAAATGAGCCCCGTCCCTTCGGGTTGGGCGCAAGGGCCCCATCTGCTTTGTTGCGCGGCTTGTGAATAGCATGAACTATTCGCTGCGCCGCGATGCCTCGCATCTGGGGCCATTGCGCCAGAAACGCGGCTCATGCGGGGCCTACTCAGAGGTTCCCTAATGCGCGCCGTCGTGCAGCGCGTGCGACAGGCCAGTGTGACCGTCGACGGCCGGATCGTCGCGGCGATCGGGCCCGGCCTGCTCGTCCTGTGCGGTTTCAGTCCCGCCGATACCCACGCCGACCGCGACTGGCTGGCGCGGAAGATCGTGAGCCTGCGCATTTTCAACGACGACGCCGGCGTGATGAATCGTTCGATCGCCGACGTCGGCGGCGAGTTGCTGGCCGTGAGCCAATTCACGCTCTACGCATCGACCCACAAGGGAGCACGGCCGTCTTACAGCGCCGCGGCACCGCCGGACGTCGCGGCGCCCGCGTTCACCGCGTTCGTGCGCACGCTGGAGCGCGATCTCGGCAGGCCGGTGCCGACGGGCGTGTTCGGCGCCGACATGAACGTCGCGCTCGTCAACGACGGCCCGGTGACGATCTGGCTGGACACCGCCGCGCGCGAGTGAATGCGCGCCTCCGACGCTTGACGTTCGCTTCGCTGACGTTAGCCCCGCCGTTCCCCTGGGTAGGGGACGCAGCGTCCCTATGAACTTTTGGCTCCGGCCGCGCCTGCGGCGCTTAACGTTCGCTTCGCTCACGTTAGCCTTCGCCGGAAGATGGCCTGGGTCGGCTGTCAGCGTAGATAGCTGCGTAACATCCAGGCCATCTTCTCATGCTGCTCCATGAGGCCGGTGAGAAAATCGTTGGTGCCGGCGTCACCGAGCTTGTCGGCAGTTTCCAGGTCCTTGCGCAGGCTGCGGATCACCGCTTCGTGATCGGCCAGGAGCGCGGAGAGCATGCCCGAGGCGTCGGGATTCTTGCCCGCCTGCTCCTTCAGACGCGTGGCCTCGAGGAACTCGCGCAACGATCCGGCGGAGATCGCGTCGAGCGCGCGCCCCCGCTCCGCAACCTCGTCGATGATGTCGTCGAGCGCCTCGTACTGACTCTCGAAAAACTTGTGCAGCTCGCCGAAGTCGGAGCCGACCACGTTCCAGTGAAACCGGCGGGTCTTCACGTACAGGACAAATTCGTCCGCGAGGAGGACGTTGAGCATCCCGCCCAGGGCGTCGCGCGGCTTTTCGCCGATGCCGATGTTCGCTTTCATGCGCTGTTCCTTGAATGGATCGTGCAGTCACTCTAAAGCCCGGCACGACATAAGTCCAATTGATTGAACAAATGTACTCAATAGACAGCGGTAATACGTCCGCCGTGTCGGTCCGGCTGCGGCGACGGCAATCCTCAGGCCCGGTCGAGGCTGTAGTGCCCGGGGCCGAAACCCAACAGCAACAGCATGCCGCCGAGGATCGACACGTTCTTCAGGAAGTTGATCTGCTCGCCCATCATCTGATCCGGCGGCGACGCCCAATACGCGTGGAAAATCGGCGTGATGACGATCAGGAATACCACGACTGCCAGCGCGGCCCAGCGTGTCTTCCACCCGAGCAGTATCGCCAGACCGCCGCCGAGCTCGATCAGGATGGCGAGCGCCGCAAGCACCTGCGGCATCGGCAAGCCTTTGTCGGCGATGTAACTCGCGGTGCCCTCGAACCCGGGGATCTTTCCGTAGCCGGATATCACAAACATCCCGGCGAGCAGTATGCGGCCGAGCAACGCCGCCCAATCTTTCTGTCCGTTCATGTGCGCCTCTCTCAGGTCAGGGTAAGTCGAATACCAATACTTCCGCGTCTTTCGGAGCATCGAGCGTCAGCATCGCTTCGTGTTCGAGCTTGGCGGCGTCACCGGCTCCGAGCATCTGGCCGTCGACGCGGACGCTTCCCCGGGCGACGTGCACATAGGCACGGCGCCCCGCGGCGATGGCATGCGTGATCGCGTCGGCGCCGTCGAGGAGTCCCGCGTACAACGCCGCATCCTGATGGATCGTCACCGAGGCCTCGCGCCCATCCGGCGAAGCGATCAGGCGTAGTCGCCCGCGCTTCTCATCCGGCGCGATGTGCCGCTGTTCGTAGCCGGGTGCGATACCCTTGACGTTGGGCTCGATCCAGATCTGCAGGAGATGCACGGGCTCGTCGCGCGACGGGTTGCACTCGCTGTGGAGCACTCCCCTGCCCGCACTCATCCGTTGCACGTCGCCCGGGACGATGATCGAGCCGTTGCCCATGTTGTCCTTGTGCTCGAGCTTGCCCGAAAGCAGATAGGTGATGATCTCCATATCGCGGTGCCCATGCATTCCGAACCCGGTTCCGGGTTGGACCCGGTCGTCGTTGATCACGCGCAACGCCCCGTAACCCATGTGCTCGGGGTCGTAGTAGTCGGCAAAGGAAAAACTGTGAAAGCTGTCGAGCCAGCCATGGTTCGCATGGCCGCGCTCCGCTGCGGGTCGCATTGAGATCATTCGAAGTTCCTGTCGGTTCAGACGACCGCAGTGCTGCCACCGCGGTGAGCGTCGGATGAATAATAGGCTTGCCTACTGGGGTCGGATAGCGAATAATTCTCATGAAATCATTCGAAATTACTGAACGAATTCTGCTGCCGTGAAACTGAGCCTGGACGCGCTTTCGGTGCTCGACGCGATCGACCGCAAAGGGAGCTTTGCCGCGGCCGCCGAGGAGTTGCATCGCGTGCCGTCGGCGATCACCTATCAGGTGCAAAAGCTCGAGCAGGACCTGGACATCCTCCTGTTCGACCGACGGGGGCACCGCGCCAAGCTCACGCCCGCCGGGCGCGAGCTGCTCGTCGAAGGCCGCCAATTGCTGCGCGCGGCAGGCGAGCTCGAGCATCGCATCAAGCACATCGCGACGGGGTGGGAGCCGGAGCTGCGTGTGGCCGTCGACACCATCATCCCGTTTCAGGCGCTCTACCCGCTTCTCGATCGTTTCTATCGCAACTGCACCCGAGATGCGCCACGCACGCGACTGCGCCTGTCGAGCGAAGCGGTCGGCGGCACGTGGGATGCATTGCTCGACGCGCGTGCCGACCTGGCGATCGGTGCGCCCGGCGAGGCGCCTTCCGGAGCCAGGATCCGCGTTCGCAGGCTTGGCGAGATCGAGATGGTTTTCGCCGTGGCACCGCGCCACGCGCTCGCCAAGGCCAGAGAGCCGATCGGGATCGAGACACTGCGCGAGCATCGCATCGTCGCCGTCTCCGACAGTTCCCGCGTGAGCCCCCCGCGCACGACCGGCCTGTTCGATGGCCAGGACACGCTGACGGTGCCCGACATACAGGCGAAGCTCGCCGCGCAGGCCGCGGGCCTCGGCTGCGGTTGGCTGCCGCGATTTCTCGCCTCGCCGGCGGCGGCGTCGGGCCAGCTCGTCATCAAGCGGGTCGCCGAGCCGCGGCCAGCGGTGCCAGTGCACGTCGCCTGGCGCGCCGAGCGCCCAGGCCGCGCGCTGGCGTGGTGGCTGAAGGCGCTCGACGACGGACGCTGGACTGCTCTCCTTTCGCGCTGAGAGCCCGCGTTTCTGAGCGAGCGCCGCACCTCTTTAGAGCTTGTAGGCTTGTTTCGCGAGCGAGTACGCGAGTTGCGGCGCCAGCTCGAAGGCTTCGTCCTCCTCGATCCTGTGCTCGGCGACGAGCTGTGCCAGGAAGCGGCAGTCGATGCGGCGCGCAACATCGTGCCGCGCCGGTATCGACAGGAACGCGCGCGTATCGTCGTTGAAGCCGACTGTGTTGTAGAACCCCACGGTTTCGGTCGCCTGCGCGCGAAAGCGCAGCATGCCCTCGGGGCTGTCGTGGAACCACCACGGCGGGCCCAGCCGCAGGATCGGATAATGCCCAGCCAGTGGCGCGAGCTCGCGCGCGTAGACGGTCTCGTCGAGCGTGAATAGGATCACCGTCAGCGCGCGCTCGTTGCCGAAACGGTCGAGCAGCGGCTTCAGCGCCCGGACGTAGTCGGTGCGCGTCGGAATATCCGCGCCCTTGTCGCGCCCGAAGCGTTCGAGGACCTGCGGATTGTGGTTGCGGAACGAGCCGGGGTGAATCTGCATCACCAGGCCATCCTCGAGGCTCATCCGCGCCATCTCGGTAAGCATCTGACCGCGGAAGGTTTCGGCATCGGCAGGGCTCGCGCCGCCCCTCAACACCTTGGCGAACAGCGCTTCGCATTCGCGTGTCGCCAAGTCGCAGGTCAGCGCGGTCGGATGGCCGTGATCGGTCGAGGTCGCGCCCATGGTCTTGAAGAACGCACGGCGCTGCCCGTGCGCCGCGAGATAGCCGCGCCAGGTGGTGGTGTCTTCGCCGGTGATTTCGCCGAGCGTGACCACGTTGGCGCGGAAGCCTTCGAACTCGGGATCGACGACTGGATCCGGACGATATGCGGTCACCACGCGGCCTTTCCAGCCGCTGGCGCGTAGCTTCGCGTGATGCGCCAACGAATCGAGCGGCGACTCGGTGGTCGCGATCACCTCGATGTTGAAGCGCTCGAACAGCGCGCGCGGACGGAACTCGGGCCGCACCAAGCAACCGTTGATGTGGTCGAACACGCGGTCGGCGGACTCCGCCGTCAGCCGCTCGCGAATACCGAAGACCTCGTGGAACGCGTGATCGAGCCAGAGGCGCGTCGGCGTCCCACGAAAGAGGTGATAGTGCGCCGCGAAGGTCCGCCAGATCTTCCGCGCGTCCTGCTCGACCGGGGCCCCATCGCGGCGCGGGATGCCGAGCTCTTCCAGCCGGATCCCCTGGCTGTAGAGCATGCGGAAGACGTAGTGATCCGGCGTGATCAACAGCGCCGAAGCGTTGCCGAAGGGCTCGTTGTCCGCGTACCACTGCGGGTCGGTGTGCCCATGCGGGCTCACGATCGGCAGGTCCTTCACCGTCGCGTACAAGGCGCGCGCCAGCCCACGCTGAGCGGGCTCGGCGGAGAACAGCCTGTCGGGGTGGAGCGCGAGTGGAATCATCGTGACTCCCTGCACATTGGTCCTGCTTGCGCGACCGTGCGCGCGGCGCCGTCGCGGAACAGTGCGGACAGCCACTGCGCGACCCTGTCCGCGAAGCGCGGCTCGGCGGGGAGGTCTTCGCCGAAGATAGCCCGCAGCGAGAGCAATTCCGCCGCAAGGCTCGCCGGATCGCCGCGATGCGCGGCGGCGATGCGGGCGAAGTCGGCGGCGAGCGGATCGGAGACCTTGATCTCGCCACCGGCCTCATCGCTGCCGCTGACGTAACGCATCCAGCCCGCTACCGCGAGGGTGAGCAGCTCGATGGAGCGCCCGGCGGCGAGATTGTCGCGCACCGTGCCCAACAGGCGCTGCGGCAGCTTCTGCGAGCCATCCATCGCGATCTGCTGCGTGCGGTGCGGCAGCGCGGGGTTGCCGAAGCGTTCCAGCAGCGCGTTCTGGTACGCGGCGACATCGACGCCCGCGGGCAGCTCGAGCGTCGGCGCGATCTCCTCCCGCATCAGTCGCCGCATGAACGCGACGAACTTGGGTTGCGCCGCGACCTGATAGATGAACTCGTAACCGGCGAGATAACCGAGATACGCGAACGCGGAGTGGCTGCCGTTCAGCAGACGAAGCTTCATCGCTTCGAACGGCGCGACGTCGGCGACGAATTGGACGCCGACCCGGTCCCAGGCGGGGCGGCCCGCGACAAAGCGGTCCTCAATCGCCCACTGCTTGAACGGCTCGTGCACGACCGGCGCGGCGTCGTGCAGCAACAGTGCCCGGTCGTTGTCGGCGATGTCGGCATTGGTCGTCGCCGGAACGATGCGATCGACCATCGTCGAGGGGAAGCTGGCGTTGTCCTCGATCCACCGCGCGAGCGCAGGATCGCGTGCCTCGGCAAATGCGAGCGCCAGGCCCTGGAGCAGCGCGCCGTTGTGCGGCAGATTGTCGCAGCAGAGCACCGTGAAGGGCAGCGCGCGAGACGCGCGGCGCGCGTCGAGCGCGGCGACGATGAGCCCGACCGCGCTGCGGGATCGCGCGGGATCGGCGAGATCGTGCGCGATGTCCGGATGCGCGAAGTTGAGCCGGCCGCTCGCCGGGTCGTGGCAGTAGCCTTTCTCGGTGACGGTCAGCGAGACGACCTGCGTCGTCTGCGCCTGCAATCGCTCCAGGATCCGCTCACGCTCGTCGCCGAGAAACAGGACTTCGCGCACGCTGCCGATCACGCGCCGCCGAATTCCCTGCGGGCTCTTCTCGATGCTGGTGTACAGGCCGTCCTGCGGCACAAGCCGATCGCGCACGTCGGGCGAGCGAAGGCTCACGCCGCAGATGCCCCAGTCGCCGGTCTCCTCTGCCAGCGCATCGTCGGTGTAGACCGCCTGCTGGGCGCGATGAAAGGCGCCGATCCCCAGGTGAACGATCCCGATGCCCACGGCGTCGCGGCGGTACGCGGGCCGGACGATGCCGGGCGCGACCGACGAGAGCGTCTGCGCGGACAGCCGGGCCATTGCGTTGCGCCTACGCCGGCTGCGGGTGTTCTTTCACCCGTGACACGAGCTGCGTCGGATTGACGAAGCGCAGCGCGATCAACAGCCACACCAGCGTGACGGCCATGTAGATCATCGCCATCGCATCGACCGACTGCGGAGCGCGTACGCCGGCGGCAAACACCGCATAGTAGAGCGCGACCACCAGCGTCTGCGAGTCGGGACCCGCGGTCAGGAATGTGAGCTCGAAGAGCGCGATCGTCCGCACGAGCACAAGAAGCGACGCGGCGAGAATTCCCGGTGCAAGCAGCGGCACCAGCACGTGCCAGAACATGCGTGCGGTGCCCGCGCCGAACACGCGAGCCGCGGACTCGAGGTTGGGATCGATTTGCTCGATGAACGGCGTCATCACGAGGATTACGAACGGCGCGGCGGGAATCAGGTTGGCGAGGATGACGCCGTAGATCGTCCCGGCGAGCTGAACCTTGTAGAGGACCGTCGCCAGCGGGATGCCGTAGGTGATCGGCGGAACCATCAGCGGCAGCAGGAAGAGCAGCATCAGCGCGCGCTTGCCGATGAAGTTGCGGCGCGCGAGCGTGTACGCGGCGGGAACGCCGATCAGCAGCGACAGCAGGACGACCGCCAAGACGATCTCCACGGTGACCCAGAGCACCGAGTCGAGCTGGAATTCTTTCCAGGCCGCGGTGTACCACGTCGTCGTCCAGCCTTCGGGCAACCAGGTGCCGAGCCAGCGCGTCGCGACCGAGCTCGTCGCAACCGCGGCGATCATCAGGCCAATGTTGACGACGAACAGCGTCATCAGGCCCAGCAGCAGTCCCCGCCAGGCACGGTCGAACCATGCTTGCAGGTTGTCGCTCAACCTTTACCTCCGGCGACGGGCCCACGATAGAGGGTGCTGCGCAATCCCAATACTGCGGCGACGATGACGAGCTGGACGAAACCCATGATCATGGCGATCGCCGATGCCAGCGCATAGTCGTACTGCTCGAACGCCGCTTCGTACGCCGCAATGGAGATCACGCGCGTGGGCCCGGCGGGAGAGCCAAGCAGAATGGCGGACGGGAACACCGAGAAAGCCTGCACGAACGCGAGGCAGAAGCACATCGCGAGCCCCGGCGCGAGCAGCGGCAGGTAGACGTAGCGAAACTGGGACTTCGGTCCGGCGCCGAGCGTCGCCGCCGCGCGCGCGAGCACCGGGTCGATGCCGGTGATGTAGGACAGGATCAACAGGAACGCGAACGGGAATCCGGAAACGACCAGCGAGATCAGCACGCCCCAGTAATTGTGCGTCAGCCGTATGGGTCCGTTGTAGAGATGAAAGAACTGCAGGAACTGCGACAACCAGCCTTTGGGCCCGAAATACGTCAGCATGCCTTCGGCGATCAACACGGTGCCGAGCGTGATCGGCACGACCAGGATCATCGTCACCCAGCGCTGGTAGCGGGTCTTCACGCGCATCTTGTATGCGATCGGCAGTGCCAGGCCGACGTTGATCAGCGTCGCCGGCAGTGCGAGTTTAAGCGTGGTCCAGATCGTCGGCCATTCGTTGTCGGTCGTGAAAAAAAACTTGTAGTTTGCGAGCCAGCCGCCCTCCTTCGGGTTGAACGAGAGCACCAGTCCGTAGAGAAAAGGGTAAACGAACAGGAGCAGCATGAATGCCGCGGCCGGAATCACGAGCAACAGCGCGCGGTCGATTGGCGCGCGGGGCGTAGCGTCGCCGGCAGTCGTCATCGCGACGCGCTCCGTTCAATCCGCCGGATACACCAGCGCGCGCTCGACCGGCACGTACACGCGGACCGTGTCGTTGAGCGCGGTCGTGACCGGCCCCCGCACGTGGAGCAACGTCCCCGACGGCGTGATCACGTCGAGCAGCGAATCGCGGCCGCAGTACTCCACGTTCTCGACCCGCCCGGAGACGGTATTGAGACCTCCGGGACCCTCGCCGACCGAGATTTCCTCCGGCCGAATCGCCACCGCCGCACGTGCGTCCACGAGCGGCTGCTTGCGCACGCCCGTGATCGCGATATCCTGGCTTTCGAGCGCGATCCGGTCGCCGTCCTCTCGCACGACATCGAGCTCGAGCACGTTGCGGTAACCCATGAAGCGCGCGACGTGCAGATTGGCGGGTTGCGAATAGACCTCGGCCGGCGTACCGATCTGCTGGACCACGCCGTCCTTCATCACGACGATCCGATCGGCAAGCGACAATGCCTCGTCCTGATCGTGTGTCACATAGATCGTGGCGCGATCGAGCTCGCGATGGATGCGTCGGATCTCGGCACGCGTCTCGATGCGCAGCTTGGCGTCGAGATTCGACAGCGGCTCGTCCAGCAGCAGGATCGATGGCTCGACCACCAGCGAGCGCGCGAGCGCAACGCGCTGCTGCTGGCCGCCCGAAAAGCGCGGCTTTGGCATGGTGTTCCAGAATTACGCGCTATTTCCGCACATGACCGTGGCCAAAAACATCGGCTTCGGACTGCGCATGCGCGGATTGTCGCCCACCGACGTTGCGCCGCGCGTGGCGCACGCGCTCAAGCTCGTCCAGCTGACGGGTCAGGAACACAAGTTGCCCGGCCAGCTGTCCGGTGGGCAGCAGCAGCGTGTCGCCATCGCGCGGGCCATCGTCATCG
>JBGPYP010000014.1:0-19626 GCA_041493285.1 Casimicrobiaceae bacterium | reverse complement strand
GGGATCAACAGCGGTGGCAGACCGGTCGTCGCGTCGGCGGCAAACGTCGCCGACAGATAAGTATAGGACGCGTAGGCATTGAAACCATACGCCAGAGCGGTCTCCCACTGGGCTTCGACTCCGCGGCGGCGCGTCTTGCTGGCGTTCTTGTACGTCGTGCGGCCGCCGGTCGCGGTGTCGATGACGATCTCATCCGACGTAGTGGTGGAGAATACGGCGAGGTTCAGCCGTTGCCGGCCGAGGACGTACGCCTTGATGCCCGCTTCCGCCGAGCGGCTGATCGCGGGGCGCAGATCGAAATTGAGGCCGGTGCCGACGGTCCGGTACGCAAGCTCGATGAAGGTCGGCGTCTCGAAGCCTTCGCCCCAGTTGGCGTAGACATTCACGTCCGGCACGGCATGCCAGACCGCGCCGACGACCGGACTCAGGTGACTGTACGCAACGCGTCCGCTGTCGTCGGGATTGAGCGGGTTGATGAAGTGGTCGACGGAGTTGAAGCGCACGTCGCTGTACCGGGCGCCGGCGAGAAGCGACAGCGCGGAGAGCGGCGCCCATTCCGCCTGCGCGTAACCGTCGGTGGAGGCGATGAAGTCGTCCTCGTCCCGCTTCGGATCGCCCAGCGCGCCGTTGTTGTTAACGAAACCTTTCCGTCGCTGGTGCTGCCGGTCGTAGGCGACGCCCGCGGTCAGCGTGAGCGGCCCGCCGCCGACGGTCATTCGCCCGGTGACGCGGGCGTCGATCCCGCCAAAGTCACCATCGAGGTCGGTCACGCCGCCCGACGACGTCGGCAATGTACCCGCAAGCGCGAGGTATTGCCGGACCAGGCGCTGGCCGCCGTATCCGGTCACGCGCAGCACCGTGTCCGTACCCGCTCGACGCTCGATCGCCGCCCCGCCCTGCTGCTGGTTCACCGTCTTGCGCGTGTTGAACAGTTCCGCCGCCGGGTCGGCCTGGCGCGGATTGGCCTCCCACTGCGCCCGCGACAACCCAAGCGGGTCCTGCGCCTCGGGCTGATACAGCGAATTTGCAATCAGGGTAATGCGTGTGTCCGGATTGACGTCGAACTTGAGCTTGGCGTTCACGAGGTCGCGCGAAGCCTCGCTGTGATCGCGGTAGCCGTCGGTCGCGAAGTGGTTGCCCGCCAGCACGTAGCCGACGCCGCGGGCGATGCCTTCGAGCTTGACGATCGCGTTGTACGTGCCGTAGCTTCCGCCGACGATCTGCCCTTGCACCTGCGGCGGGTCGGTGCCGTCTTCGGTGAAGATTGCAATCACACCGCCCGACGCATTACCGTAGAGCGTCGAGAACGGCCCGCGCAGCACTTCGATGCGCTGCGCCGAGGCAAGGCTGAAGCTCCCGGTCTGTCCCTGGCCGTCGGGCATGGTCGCCGGGATGCCGTCCTGATAAAGCCGCATGCCGCGAACGCCAAAGTTGGCGCGGGCGCCGAAGCCGCGCGACGACACCTGCAGATCTTGCGCGTAATTCCAGCGATTGGCGACGACGATGCCGGGGACGCGCGAGAGCGCTTCGGAAAGATTGACCTGAAGCTGGTTACGCTGGATCACTACGGCGTCGATGCTGTCGATCGCGAGCGGCAGATCGAACGCGCGCTCTTCGGTACGGGTCCCGGTGACGACCACCGGATCGATCCGCTGAGGAACCTGCGCGCCGGCGACGACGGCGCACACGGCGGTCGCAGCCGCGAAAAGCCGCATGACCACGCGGTTCCGCTTGAACTGTTCGACGTCTCCCATGTCCGCTCGCTTCGCCAGGCCCACACAGAAACTCGTGTAGCATAGCCGATCGCCGGCGCGGGTCCAAGGTGGCGCGACGGCGAAACGAAAAGAGGACCACAGATCATGTTCGGGTTGACGCGCTGCACCACGGCGCTTGCGCTCGCCAGCGCCGCGAGCGCGCTTGCGGCGCCGTTCGCGTACGTCCCGAACGAAGGCTCGGCGTCGATCTCGATCATCGACACGGCCACGGATCGCGTGACCGCGACGCTCAAGCTCGCCCAGAAGCCGCGCGGCATCGCCGTCGCGCGGGACGGCACGCGCCTGTTCATCAGCGACCAGGCCGCGAACGCGCTGGTGACCATCGATCTCACCAAGCGTGAGGTCGTCGCGACGACGCCGTTGGGCAGCTCGCCGGAGGCGATCTATCTCTCGCCCGACGGCAAGTGGATCTCGGCCGCCATCGAGGAAGACGATCAGGTGCTGCTGATCGACGCCGCCTCGGGCCGGATCGCGCAGCGGATCAAAATGCGCGGCAAGAATCCCGAGCACGCGGTGTTCAGCCCCGACGGCAAGTGGCTCTACGTCAGCAGCGAGGAAGCCGATAGCGTTGACATCGTCGATCTCGCGAAGAGCGAGGTCGTGAAGTCGGTCAAGGTGGGCGATCGCCCACGCGGCATCGGGTTTCTTCCCGACAGCAGCCGCGCCTACGTCGCCGCGGAAAACGCCGACACCGTCAACGTCTTCGATGTCGCCCGCGGCGAAGTCGTCGCCCGGATCAAGGCCGGCAGCCGCTCGAACGGCGTCACCGTGCATCCCGACGGCAAGCGCGTCTACGTTTCCTCGGGCGGCGAAGGTAGCGTGCAGGTGATCGACACCGCGACCAACGCCATCGTCGCCAGGGTTCCCGTCGGCCGGCGGCCGTGGAACATGGCGATTACCCCCGACGGACGCAAGCTCTACGTCGCCTGCGGCCGATCGAATTGGGTGGCGGTGATCGACACCGAGACCAACACCAAGATCGCGGATGTCCCGGTGGGCGAACTGCCCTGGGGCGTGGCGATCCGCTGACTTGAGCCGGCGCGCCGCCGCGCCGTCGGGGCTGGCGCTGGCATCCGCGTTTGGGGCGATGCTGGGCGCCAGCATCGCCTGCGCCGACAACCCCGCCGAAGTCTTCGAACTGCCGACCGTGACGGTCATCGGCACGACGCCGTTGCCGGGTCTGGGCACCGCACCCAGGGACGTCCCGTCGAACGTGCAGATCTTCGGCAGCCGCGATCTCGCCAGGCAGCGGCCGCTCGACCTGACCGAGTTTCTCGATCGCAACGCGAACAGCACCGGGGCCGCGTCGGGCCAGGGCAATCTGTACCAGCGCGATTTTAGCTTCCGCGGGTTCGCCGCGTCGCCCTTGCTCGGCACGCCGCAGGGCATCTCGGTGTTCCAGGACGGCGTGCGGATCAACGAATCCTTCGGCGACGTCGTCAACTGGGACCTGCTGCCGCCGTCGGCGATTTCGAGTGTGCAGCTGATCCCGGGATCGAACCCCGTGTTCGGGTTGAACACGCTCGGCGGTGCGCTCGCGATCCACACCAAGAGCGGCGCGCAGTATCCGGGCGGATCGATCGCGTTTTCCGGCGGATCGTTCGGGCGCAGGATGGCGGAGCTCGAATACGGCGGCAAGCACGATCGGCTCGACTATTTCGTCACGGCCAACCTGGCCCAGGAGGACGGCTGGGCCGAGCACAACGCCAGCCGCGTCAAGCGGCTCTTCGGCAAGGTGGGCTATCAGGACGATACGTCGGACCTCGACCTCTCGCTCACACTCGCCGACAACACGCTGCAAGGAACGCAAACGCTGCCGCAATCCTGGCTCGACACCCCGAAACAGGCGTACACGTTTCCGGATGTCAACGAAAACCGGCTTGTGTTCATCGCCGCGAAAGGCAGCCGCTTCCTGAGCGACACAACGTTGCTCGGCGGCAACGTTTACTTCCGGCGCTACCGCAATGCTAACCTCAGCAGCAACGTCAATGGCAACTACGGCAAGCCGGACGCCGATACCGGCATGCTACAAACCAACGAAGCCACCAACGATCGCTCCTCGATCGACCAGAAGAGCTGGGGTTTCGGGCTGCAACTGACGGTGCCAAGGGATCTCGCGGGCCGCAGGAGCCAGTTCATCGCCGGCTTGAGCGGCGACTTCGGCGATACGGGCTTCACGCAGCAGTCGCAGGCGGCGAAGTTCGCGCCGGACCGGGAAGCGATCGGCAGTGGCGACTTCGCTCCGGAGACCGACGTCGGCACGCGCAATCGCTACCTCGGGGTGTTCTTCGTCGATAGTCTGGCGTTGAGCGAGGAATGGACGCTGACGCTCGCCGGCCGCTACAACCACGCGCGGATCAGCGTCGCCGACCACAGCGGCGAGGAACCCGGGCTCGACAGCACGAGCAACTTCTCACGCTTCAACCCGGCACTCGGGATCAACTTCAATCCAGCGCCAGCGCTCACCGCGTACGCCTCGTACAGCGAAGGGATGCGCGCGCCTTCGCCGATCGAATTGACCTGTGCCGACACCGCCGCGCCGTGCAAGTTGCCGAACGTTTTCCTGAGCGATCCGCCGCTCAGGAAAGTCGTGTCCAGGACGACCGAAGCCGGCGCGCGCGGCCGGCCCTGGACCGACGCAAGCTGGTCCGCCGCCGTGTATCGCACCGATCTCGACGAGGACATCCAGTTCATCGCCAGCGGCCAGGGCGCGATCAACGCCGGCTTTTTCCACAACGTCGGCAAGACGCGGCGGGAGGGGATCGAGCTCGCCGCCAGCGCGCGGCTGGACGACCTGACGTTGAACGTGCGCTACAGCCATACCGAGGCGACGTTCCGCTCGACCTTCGTCGCGGCGAGCCCGAACAACTCGACCGCGGACGCGGCCGGGGCGATCGTCGTCCGTTCGGGGAATCGCATCCCCGGCATCCCGGCCGACTCGTTCAAGTTGCGCGCGGATCTCGACCTCACTCCGCGCTGGTCTGTCGGTGCGAGCGTCGTCGTCGCCTCGAGCCAGTTCGCCCACGGCGACGAGAACAACCGCGACCGGCACGGCCGCGTGCCCGGCTATGCGGTCGTCGATCTCGATGCCCGCTGGCAGGCGGCGCGCGATTGGGAAATCTTCGCCAGCATCGCCAACCTTTTCGACCGCCGTTACGAGAACTTCGCGATCCTCGGCGCCAACGCCTTCAACGGGCCGAACCGTTCCTATGGGCCGGCGCTCGGGCTCGATCCGCTCGCCGAGCAGTTCCGCGCGGTCGGGGCGCCGCACGGAGCATGGGTCGGAGTGCGCTATGCTTTAGGGAACCTCTGAGCAGGCCCCGCGTGGCCGCGACGGAGCCTGTTCAGAAGTTCCTTCGGTCGCTCTGGCGGGAATTGACCGATAATCACCGCCGTCCGATTCCACGAACCGACTCAGCAACGATGCCGCTGTCGCGCCGCGAGTTTGTGCAGGCCTTGGGAGCGCTGGCGCTCTCTTCTCTGGCGCCGGACGCTCGCCCGGGTCCTGGGGCCGTCAAAGCGGCGCCAATGGCCGACTGGTGCGGCGCCGGCGTGCGGGCCCGGCCGTTGTTCGTCCCGGGCGACCGCGGATTCCTGGGCCGGCTCGCGCTGAACGAGCGGACCCTCGTGCTGCGCGCGGCGTCGCTCTCGCCCCGCGACCTCGCTCCGGCAGGGCTGACCCGGGCGTACCTCGCGCAAGACGGTAGGCGCAACTACGTGAATCCGACCCTGGTGCTGCATCCGGGCCAGCGCGTGCGCGTCGACTTCGTCAACGGCATCGACGAGCCCACGATCGTGCACTGGCACGGCCTTGCGGTCGACACCCGCAACGACGGCGGCGGCACGATGCTCGCCGCGCCTGGGGAACGTTACGCCTACGATTTCGGGCTGCGCAATCGCGGCAGCCTGTATTGGTATCACCCGCACCCGCATGGGCTCACTTCGGGCCAGGCGTACCGCGGGATGTTCGGCTTGATCGAGGTCGCCGACGAGGATGAGGACCGATTGCGCTCCGCACTCGACCTCGTCCCGGGGAAGAGCGAGATCCCGCTGGTGCTGCAGGACCGGCGCGCCGGGGCCGCGTATGCGGCCGCCGACGCCGACCGCATGCACGGGTTTCTGGGCGAGAGCGTGCACGTCAACGGCAGTGCGTGTGCGTACCTCGACATTGCAACGCGCATCTATCGCTTCCGGATCCTCAACGCGTCGAACGCGCGCACGTACCGCCTCGGCTGGCGCACTGCCGCGGGGAAACCGATTCCGTTCACGCTGATCGGCAACGACGGCGGCCTGTTGCCGGCGCCGCGCACCTGCACCGACGCGTTCCTCGCCTCCGCGGAACGCCTCGACGTCCTGCTCGACTTGAGCGATCTCGACCGCGGCGACACGGTCTTCCTCGAGACCCGCAGCTTCGATCCGATGCACATAGAAGCGGCCGAAAGCGCACCTGCGGTCGACCACGCGGCGATGGGCCCTACGACGCCGGAGGTCGACCACGCTGCGATGGGGCACGCGAGTCCGGCGCCCGATCCCCATGCGGAACACGCGCAACACGCGGCGCACGGCGGCTCGTTTCCGGAGGGCGCGGCGCGCCCGCTGCTGCAGCTGCGCATCCGCGAAAGGATCGCCTACCGCGCCAAAGTGCCGGCGCGCCTGTCTTCGCTGCCGGCGATCGATCTCGCGCAAGCCACCGAGCGGCCCTTGCGCCTCGGCTTCGCCAAGGGCCGCTGGCGGATCAACGATCGCGTGTTTGCGATGGGCGAGACGCCGATCGAAGTCAGGCGCAACACGGTCGAAGTCTGGCTCATCCGCAACTACTTCAACAGCATGCCGCACCCCATGCACCTGCACGGCTTCGCCTTCGAGGTTCTGGAGCGCCAGACGAGCCCCGATCCGATCGCCGCACTCAAGGTCGACGAGCGCGGGCGGCTCGCCACCGATCTGGGCCGCAAGGACACGGTGCTCGTCTGGCCGGGCGAGAGTGTGCGCGTCGCCATCGACTTCGCTTGCCCCTTCCCCGGCGAGCAGACCTACATGTTCCATTGTCACAACCTCGAGCACGAGGACGGCGGCATGATGCTCGGGGTCAAGCTGATCTGAGGGACCTCTGCCGGGCCGCGCGTGGCCACGACGGAGGTTTTTCCAAGCCCCGCGGGATGGCTCGTCAGCGCACTGTGGCCTACAATATCCGGCAATGAGCGATCCGTCTCTCGCGGTTGCTGTCCGCGCCGCCCGTAACGCCGCCGCGGTCATCAGCGACGCCGCGCACGACCTCAAGCGCCTGCCGAGTTTCTCCAAGGAACACGGCGACATCGTGTCGGCCGCCCATGCGGAAGCAGAGAACGCGATCGTGACCACGCTTTCGGCGGCGTTCCCCGAACACGCGATCCTCGGGGAGGAAGGTGGCACGCGCGGCGGCCGCAATCCGGATTCGACGTGGCGCTGGATCGTCGATCCGATCGACGGGACCGCCAACTTCGTGCACGGCTATCCGTATTACGCAATCTCGATTGCGCTGGCGCACGGGCCGGAACTCACTCACGCGGTCGTGCTCGATCCGGTGCGCGACGAACTGTTCACCGCGATCAAGGGCCGCGGCGCGCTGTTGAACGGCGTCGCGCTGCGCGTGACGGCGTGTACAGCGTTGGAGCAGGCGCTGGTCGGCACGGTGTTCCCGCGCCGCGAGAGCCCGAAGCGCGCGAGCTACCTGCCGATCTTCGAAGTGCTCCTCGGCCGCTGCGGCGGGATCCGTCGGGCCGGCGCCTGCGCGCTGGACCTGGCGTACCTCGCCGCCGGGCGGCTGGATGGCTTCTGGGTCACGAGCCTGAAGCCACGGGACGTGGCGGCGGGCGCCTTGCTTGTGCGCGAAGCGGGCGGACGCGTCGGCGACTTCGCCGGCGGCGCGGACTTCCTGCGCGGCGACGACGTGATCGCGGCGGCGCCGGGAATTTTCAACGCGTTGCGCGAGGCGATCGGCGCTGCGGTCGCGGGGTCAGGTTAAGTTACGGGCCGATCCGCTCAGCGCTCGGACGCCATCGGCAACTTAACCTGACCCCTGCGCCAGTTCGACGAGTTGGTGGTGTAACGCGGCTGGAATCTCGACGCCGTCTCTCGCGGCCGCGCTCGCAAGCGTGTGGCGGCGGTATCCGGGCAGCCGCACCGCGGGGTCGGCGCTCATCGCGGCGATCAGCGTTTCGATGCGCTCGTCGTACACCGCGCGCCCGGCTAACGCGGCCGGATCGACGGCGAGGAACGCCTGGCCCAAACGCGGCTGGTTGCCTTCGTCGACGAAGAACGATGTTGCCTCGAACCCGACCGCGGCGCCCGTGAGCGAGGTCACCAGCAGCTCGACCACGAGTGCCAGCATCGCGCCCTTGGCGCCACCCAGCGCGAGCATGCTGCCCTCCAACCCCGCCTGCGGGTCGGTCGTCGGGCTGCCGTCCTTGTCGAGTGCCCAGCCGAGAGGGATCGGCCTGCCCTCCCGGGCCGCGACCATCAGCTTGCCGCGCGCCACCTCCGACAACGACAAATCGATGAGCAAGGGCGCGGCTTTGGGCCGGGGGAAAATCGCGGCGACCGGATTGGTGCCAAAGATCGGCCGCTTCCCGCCGGGGGCGGGCATCGCCGCCGGCGAGTTGCCGAAAGCCAGGCCCACCAGGCCCGCGGAGCCGACCGCCTCGAGGTGATAGCCGGCGACGCCGAAGTGGTGGCTGTTGGTCACCCCGGCGAACGCGACACCGAAGTCGCGCGCGCACCGGATCGTCTCGGCAACTGCCAACGCGCAGGCGGGATAGGCGAGCCCAAAGCCTGCGTCGATCAGCACTGCGCCGCCTTTCGCCGCGGCGACCGCAGGTCGCGCGTTGCCGTCGGCGCGACCGTTCTTGAGATGCGTCGCGTATTGCCCGACGCGCGACACGCCGTGCGAGGCGAGTCCCCGCGCCTCCGCGTAGACCAGCGCCTGCGCGGTCGCCGCCGCCATGTCGTCGTTGGCCCCGGCGCGCGCCAACGCGCGGCAGGCGAGCGCGTGCAACTCCTCGAGACTGACCTTCGGCACCGGCGTTCGCTTATACAGTCGACTGCACGGCGTCGAGTGCGGCCGCCACCTTGTCCGCGATCAGCGTCGACACTCGCGCGTTTGACTCGCGCGTGACCCCGGCGATGTGCGGCGTGAGGATCAGGTTGGGACAGTCTACCAGCGGCGATCCGGCAGCAAGCGGCTCGGTCTCGAACACGTCGAGCGCGGCGCCGCCAAGCCGTCCCACCTTGAGCGCAGCAGCCAGCGCAGCCTCGTTCACAACGCCCCCGCGCGCGGTGTTGACGAGGATCGCGTCGCGCTTCATCAGCGAGAGCTTCTCGGCGCCCATGAGCCCGCGCGTGGCGGGGGTCAGCGGGACATGCAACGAGACGACGTCGGCATCGCGCAGCAGGTCGTCGAAGCGGCGCGGCGTCGTCTCCTCTTGCGCCCATAGCGCCGACGCCGCGGGAACGTGCGCGTCGAACCCGATCACGGTCATGCCGAGCGCGCGCGCGAGCCGCGCGGTCGCCCGGCCCACGCTGCCGAAGCCGACCACGCCCAGCGCCTTCCCGTGAAGCTCGCGTCCTCGGGCGAGCGTTGCGCGCGGCCATTGGCCCGCACCGACTGCGGCGGTGCTGAAATACGCGCGGCGCAAGAGCACCAGCGCGGTGCCGATGACGTACTCGGCGACAGCGAGCGCGTTGGCGCCGGTCGCCGGGATCACCTCGATCCCGCGCGCCTCGCACGCCGCGAGGTCGATATTGTCCAGCCCGACGCCCAGGCGCCCGACGACGCGCAGCTTGCCCGCGGCGGCGATGAGTTCCGCGTCGACCCGCGTCTTGTTGCGCACGATCAAGGCGTCGGCGTCGGCAACGGCGGCAAGAAGCGCCTCGCGCCGCTCGGCGAGGGCCGCGTCATAGGTCGTGGTGAAGCGCCGCTGCAGCGAGGCAACCGCCACCTCGTCCATGAATTCGGCGATGACGATGCGCATTATGGAGCCTAACTCTGCATTCCCCAGCGGCGTACCGTCCGCGCCTCGACCGTTCGGAAGATCACGTTCTCGACCAAAAGCCCGATGACGATCACCGTCAGTAGACCCGCGAACACGCTGGGAATCTCGAGCTGATTCTTATTCTCATAGATGAACCATCCCAAGCCGCCCGACCCCGACGAAACGCCGAAGACCAGTTCTGCGGCGATCAACGTCCGCCACGCGAATGCCCAGCCGATCTTGAAGCCGGTGAGGATGCTGGGGAACGCGGCCGGAATCAGGATCCGGCCGACGTACGGCAGGCCGCGCAGACCGTAGTTGCGGCCGACCATGCGCAGCGTGTTCGACACCGCGAGGAAGCCGGAATGCGTGTTGAGGGCCACAGCCCACAGCACCGAGTGGATGAGCACGAACACGATGCTGCCCGCGCCGAGCCCGAACCAGATCAGCGCCAGCGGCAGGAGCGCGATCGCCGGCAGCGGATTGAACATGGCGGTCAGCGTTTCCAGCAAGTCGGTGCCGACGCGCGAGGTGATCGCGATGACGGTCAGCAGCGCGGCCAGCGCGATGCCGGCGGTGTAACCGACCAGGAGCACCTTGAGCGAGGTCGCGGCCTTGGCGAGCAGCGTCCCGTGCACGAAGCCGTCGGCGAATGCCTCGACCGTCGCGCCGAAGGTCGGGAAGAGCAACGGGTTGTTCAGCCATCGGGCATACGCCTCCCAGGCGAGGGCGAGCAGCACGAGGATCGCCAGCTTGCGCACCGCGCCGAGGTTGTAGACGCGCTCCCAGGCCGAGAGCGGCTTGTGGATAACGCCCCGTTCTGCGGCGGTCGCCGGCCGCCGGTAGATGTCCTCCCGCGTCATGGCCGGATCAGGCATGCGACTCCTCCTCGTGTTCGACGGCGTCGGCGAACAACATGTCGTGGATGCGCCGTTCCAGCGCCTGCGCTTGCGCGGAGTCGGCGGCGTAGCGCGGCAGGCTGTTCAGCTCGGCCTTGACCTGCCCCGGATGCGGCGACAGCAACAGGATGCGACTGCCGATCTTGATCGCCTCGGGAATCGAGTGCGTGACGAACACCACCGTGAAATGCGTGTCGTCCCAAAGCTGCAGCAACTCATCCTGCATCTTGCGCCGCGTCAGCGCGTCGAGCGCGGCGAACGGCTCGTCCATCAGCAGGATGTCGGGCTCCATCGCCATCCCGCGGGCGATCGCGACGCGCTGCTTCATGCCGCCGGAGAGCGTGTGCGGAAAGCTGTCCGCGAACTTGGCGAGATTGACCATGGCGATGGCCTTGAGCGCCTTGTCCTCGGCGGCCTTGCGGCTAAGCCGACCGCTGGCGGTCAGCGCGAACATCACGTTCTGTTTGACCGTCTTCCACGGCAAGAGCTGATCGAACTCCTGAAACACCATCATCCGATCGGCGCCCGGACGCGTGACGACCTCGCCTTTGAGGCGGATCTCGCCTTCCACCGGGCTCATGTAGCCGCCGACCGCCTTCAGAAGGGTCGACTTGCCGCAGCCGGAGGGCCCGAGCAGGATGAAGCGGTCGGCCGCGAAGACCTGAAAATCGACGCGGTACGTCGCGGTGACGAGATGGTCGCGGGTCTTGTATTGGAGCGTGACGCCCCGGACGTCGAGAATCGGTGCCACCGCGGCGGCCATCATTCCCTCGCCAGGTCCGACCATCGATCAGGCTTGCCACGGCAGGCGGTCGAGATCCGCGTTGCCGCCGGTGAGGATGATGCCGACTCGCGTCCCGCGCACCTCGAGCGTGCTTTCCAGCAGACAGGCGAGCGGCACAGCCGCCGAAGGCTCGACGATGATCTTCATGCGCTCCCAGATCATGCGCATCGCGCGGACGATCGCCGCCTCGCTTGCGGTGCCGATCGCGTCCACGTGAGCGCGAATCGCGGCGAGCGTTCGCGGCGAGAGTGTGGTGCGCAGGCCGTCGGCGATCGTCGTCGCCGCCGGCAACGGCTCGATGTTGCCGGAGCGAAAGCTGCGCGCGGCGTCGTCGGCGTTGGCCGGCTCCGCGCCGAACACGCGCATCGAACGATCGAAGGACTTGACCGTGATCGAGGTTCCCGAAAGCAATCCGCCGCCGCCGACCGGCGCAATCACGATGTCGAGCCCGGGCGAGTCGTCGAGCAGCTCGAGTGCGGCCGTCCCCTGCCCGGCGATCACGCGTACGTCGTCGAACGGATGCACCAGCATCGCGCCGGTCTCGCGCCGCACCGCCGCGCACGCCGCGTCGCGTGCCTCGAGCGTCGGCGCGCAGAAACGGATCGTCGCGCCGCGGCGGCGCACGTTCTCCTGCTTGACCCGGGGCGCGGTCTCCGGCATCACGATGAACGCCGGGATGCCCCGCCTTGCCGCAGCATACGCCAGCGCCGCGCCGTGGTTACCTGACGAGTGGGTCACCACCCCGCGGCGCGCCTCGGCCTCCGAGAGCGAGAACACTGCGTTGCTTGCGCCGCGCGCCTTGAACGCGCCGGTGCGCTGCAGGTTCTCGGCCTTGAAGAAAAGCTCCGCTGCGACCTCGGCGTCGAGCGAGCGGCAACGCAGCACCGGTGTGCGGTGCACGTGCGGCGCGATCCGCGCCTGCGCCGAGCGGATCGCGGCGAGGTCGGGGAGCGCGAGCGCTTCGGCGGCGGCTTCGGCTTCCGGCATCAGCTTCCCGGCAGTCCGTATACGTTGGGGAAGAAAAGGTCCTTCCACGAGTCTGGCTTGACCTTGATCACCCCGGTCTTGAGCATGAAGTCGACGTATTTCATGACGTTCTGGGGCGTGGTCGTGAAGACGATTTGGGGATCGTTCATCATCCGCGCGATGTTGTCGAGCGTGTCCTTGTCCTTGGAGATGCGTAGATAGGCTTCGGCCGCGGCGCGCTTGTCGCCGTTGATCGTCGCCTCGGCCTCGTCGAGCGCCTTGACGAAAGCGTCGTAGAGCCGCGGATTCTCGGCGCGAAACTTCGAGGTTGTCCACACGACGTTGAACGTCGCCGGCCCGCCGAGCACGTCGTAGGAGTTGAGCACCGTGTGGATCGCGGGGTTCTTGAGCTGCTGATACTGGAACGGAGGCGAGCCAAAATGTGCGGTAATTTCCGACTGCCCCGAGAGCAGAGCCACCTGGGCATCGGGATGCGATAGCGTCACGGTGAGCGCGTCGAGCTTGTTCTGCTGGCCTTCGCCGAACGCTTGCTCCGCAGCCATCTGCAACGTGACCGCCTGGATCGACACCTTGACTGCTGGCAATGCAATCCTGTCTCTGTCGGTGAAATCCTTTATGGTTTTCACGTTCGGGTCGCGCGTGTTGAGAAACAAAGGCATCGAGTTGATCGCCGCGATCGCCTTGACGTCGAGGCTGCCGCGCGTGCGCGCCCAGAGCGTCACCAGCGGCCCCACGCCTCCCGACGCGACCTGGAGGCTGTTCGACAGCAGCGCGTCATTCATCACGTTGCCGCCGGCGAATTTCGCCCAGCCGACCTTGAGATCAGGAATGCCATTCGCTTTGGCGTGTTTCTCGATCAGCTTCTGCTCTTCCATGAGCATCAACGGCAGATAACCGATGCCGTATTGCTGCGCGACCTTGATCTCGGTCACCTCGGCCCGTGCGGACGACGGCAGCGCAACCAGGACCGCGGCGACGAGTGCGGTCAGCGACGCCGACGCCCGGCAAACGAAGACATTGCGCATGCGGTTCCTTCCGGGACTTGCGGGGAGTCGGCGATTATAGAACTCGGCGTGCGTCGGCCCGCCAGTGTCACGCCAACCGCGCCGCGACTGGTCAGGCACTCTCGTAGAGCCGCGTCAACACGAATTCGCGATGCCCGAGAGCTTCGGCAGCCGTCAGCCGGCCGTTCGTAGTGCGGAACATCATGTCGAGGAGCTTGTCGCCGGCTTGATCCATCGTGATCTCCCGTTGCAGCAGGCCCGAGACATCGAGATCGATGTGCTCGCTCATCGTGCGCACCGTGCGTGGGTTGGCGCAGAGCTTGATCACCGGCAGGATCGGGTTGCCGATCACATTGCCCTGACCGGTCGGGAAAAAGTGCACGACGAAGCCCGCCGCGGCGCACAACGTGACCATCTCCGCCGCCGCCGACGAGCTGTCCATGAACCACAGTCCAGGATGCGTCGGCGTCTCCGCCTTGTCGAGCACGCCGTCCACGACGCATTTCCTGCCTATCTTCTGGATGTTGCCGAGCGCCTTTTCCTCGATCGTGGTGAGCCCGCCGACGATGTTGCCCTTGGTCGGTTGCGAATCCATCAAATCCGTGGTCCGGTGGCGGTTGATCACTTCCTGATAACGGTCGAACGCGCCCATGAACTGCTCGCGGACCTTCTCGTCCCGGCAGCGCTGCGCAACGATCTGCTCGCCGCCCGTGATCTCCGTCGTCTCGCCGAACACCAGCGTGCAGCCGGCGGCGTAGAGTTTGTCGAAGGCGTTGCCCACCGTCGGGTTGGACCCGCACCCGGACGTCGTGTCGGATTCGCCGCACTTGCACGAGACCCAGAGGTCATTGAGCGAGCACTCGACCCGCTGCTGCTCGCTGGCGTACTGGAGGTATTCCTTGGCGGCCTTGGACGCGCGCATGATCGTGTCGTGATCGCCGTGCAGCTCGATGCCGAAGCCCGTGACCGGCTTGCCGGTCAGGGCGATGCCGTCCACGACACGCTTGGTCCACTGCTCCTCGATGCCGATAACGATGACAGCCGCGACGTTGGGGTTACAGCCGGCGCCGATCAGCGTGCGGAAGTGCAGGTCGAGATCGGCGCCGAATTGCAGCCGACCGTACGGGTGCGGAATGGCCAGCACCCCCTTGACGTTGTTCGCGACGGCTTCGGCGGCGGCGTTCGAAAGATCGTCGACCGGCAGGATGATGACGTGATTGCGCACGCCGACGCGACCGTTGTCGCGGCGGTAACCGTGGAATTTCGTTTGCATGGAGATTACTTTCTTCGAAACGGTGCCGATGAGCGCAGACGAGCGAGCATGCGGGTGTCAGGCAAGGCGCGACCCGCGCGAGGAGCGGAGCGTACAGATGAAGTACATGAGCACCGCAGCGTGGGGAGCAACGCAGCATGGCGCCCGCAGGCGACGCTCGTCACCAACGCTTGGTCTTGATGTTGTGCACATGGGCGAGCTGCCCCGCCTTAATCGGCGCGACCACCTTGCCGATGTCGACGCCATACTTGATCACGGTGTCGCCCACCTTCAGGTCCTTCAACGCGACCTTGTGCCCGAGCGGGATGTCCTGGGTGCAGGGCAACGTGATCGTGCGGTCCTCGTCGAGGATGAGCCCGGTCAGGCTCTGCCCAGCCTTGACGCCCTCGACGACGACGACGGCGACGGAATCTTTGGGGTCATGCAGAACGCAATGAATCATTCACTCAACTCCTCTCCGGTAGCGGACCCGGTACACAAGCCCGACTCGATGATACCGCGCGCGACCACGGGTGGACCAAGAAAGGCTCGGCGGCTGCCGGGGCAAGGCATCGACACCACCTAAAAATCGAATTGCGCCTGAGCCACCGGCGCGAAGAACCTGCGATGCACGGGACAGGGCCCAAGCCGGCGCAAGGCCGCCAGATGCTCGGGCGTGGCGTAGCCCTTGTGCCGCGCGAAGCCGTACGCCGGATAGCTGCGGTCGATCTCGACCAGCAAGGCGTCGCGTGCGGTCTTGGCGAGGATCGACGCGGCGGCGATCACAGCGACGCGTCGATCGCCGTCGACGATCGCGCGCGCGGGGCAGTCGAGCGGTGGGCAGTGGAGCCCGTCGATCCACACGACTTCCGGCTTCGTCGCCAGACGCTCGATCGCGCGCTTCATGGCGAGCAGCGTCGCCTGGAGAATGTTGAGCGCGTCGATTTCGCCGACGTCGCACTCCGCGACCGCCCAGGCAACCGAGCGAGCGCGAATCTCGATCGCCAACTCCTCGCGCGCCGGCGGCGTCAGCAGCTTGGAATCGCGCAGGCCGTGGATACGCTGCCCGGGATCGAGGATTACCGCCGCGGCGACCACCGGTCCCGCCAGCGGTCCCCGCCCAGCCTCGTCGACGCCGGCGATCAGCATGCGACCCCCGCCGCCCGCAGCTCGGTTTCGACCACGTCGGCGACGATGGTCGCGCTATCCGCCCTGAGCGATCGCGCCATCCCGGCGAAGAGCGCCTCGAGCCGGCGCCGGATCAGCGCATCGTCGTAGAGGTTGAGCGCCGCGCGGGCGAGATTCGCCACCGTCGCCTCGGTCTGCAAGAATTCCGGGACGACGAAGCGCCCGGCGAGCACGTTGGGCAGTCCGACATATGGGAGCAGGAGCTTCCGTGCGACGATTTTTGCCGTCAATGCATGCACGCGATAGAAGATCAGATGCGGACAGCGCGCCAGCGCCGCTTCCAGCGTCGCAGTGCCCGACGCAACGAGCCCGACGTCGGCCGCCCTGAGCGCCTGGTCGGCGTGACCGTAGAGGAGGATCAACGGCAGCGCCTGGAGCTGCAACCGATCGCGCGTCGCTTCGAAATGCTCGCGCGTCTCCCGGCTTACCAGTGGCACGAGAAATCTCGCCGTCGGTTGCGAGTCGAGAATCTCCACGGCCACTCGGAGCAGCAGCTCACTGTGCATCTCCAGCTCGGACACGCGGCTTCCGGGCAACAGCGCGAACGACGGCTGCTTGTCGAACTTGAGGACCTCGCGCGTCTCGCGCCGGCTCGCCGCCGTGGCCGCCTCCCTCGCCAGTGGGTGCCCGACGAAGGTCACCGGAAGGCCCGCCGCGGCGTACAACGGCGGCTCGAAGGGAAACAACGCCAGCAACCTGTCCGCCGATCGGGCGATGGTACCGATACGCTCGCGCCGCCAGGCCCAGACCGACGGGCTCACATAGTGAATCGTCCGGACGCCGGCGCGCTTGAGCCGCGCCTCGAGTCCGAGATTGAAGTCCGGAGCGTCGACGCCGATGAACAGCACCGCATTCGCCGCAAGCAGCCGTCGCCGTACGTCGCGCCGGATGAACATCAGCGCCGGTAGTTGTGCGGCGACTTCGGCGTAGCCGCGCAGCGCCAATCTCGACATCGGATACCACGCGTCGCATCCCGCAGCCTCCATCCTTGGCCCGGCGATGCCGGCGAAGCGTACCCGCGGGAGCCGCGCCCGCACAGCGCCGACCAGCTCCGCGCCGAGCGCGTCGCCCGACGCCTCGCCGGCGACGATGCCGATCGTGACCCCTTCGCCCCCCTGGTACGTCGGCAAGAACCTAGCCTCCTTGTTCGAGTGAGCCGGTGCGCAGCGTCGCGTGTCGGCTATGGCGTCGACTCGCCACGCGCGATCCCCACGCGACGCGCGGGGCGACCGGCGACCCGGAGCGAGGCTCCACGAGCGGATGCGAGTGGAGGCGACCCGAGCCGAGCGCTAGGGCCGACAACTCGACACAACGAACTCTCCCGGTCATCCAGAACGTCCCTCGCCGCGGGCTCGCGCCGCGAGCTCCCGATCAACGGATGATCCCCCGTCCCGGCGTCTCCAGGAACGCGCTCATGATCCCGAGCGCGGGTACAGCCGCCGCCTGCGCGGCAATCGCTGCGCGCGCCTCGTCCAGCGGCAGCTTGGCGCGATAGAGTGCCTTGTATGCGTGGCGGACGGCGGCGATGTCCTTGGCCGCAAACCCGCGTCGGCGAAGCCCCTCGCTATTGATGCCGTGCGGCTTGGCCGGATATCCGGCGGCGGTGACGACCGGCGGCACGTCCTGCAACACGATCGATCCGGCGGCGACCATCGCGTGCGCACCGATCCGGCAGAATTGATGCACGCCGACAAAGCCGCCGAGGACCGCGTAGTCGCCGACGACGACGTGGCCGGCGAGCTGCGCGTTATTGGAGAAGGTCGTGTCGTTGCCGATCACGCAGTCGTGCGCCACATGGCTGTACGCAAGCTGCAAGTTGCGGTCTCCGATCGTGGTCGTGCCACGATCCTGCGCGGTGCCGGCGTGAATGGTGACGAACTCGCGGATCACGTTATCGTCGCCGATCGAGGTCGCGGTCGGCTCGCCGCCGTACTTGCGGTCCTGAGGGATGTCGCCGACCGACGCGAACGGGAAGATACGGTTGCGCCGGCCGATGCGCGTGCGGCCGGCGATCACGACGTGGCTCGCGATCGTCGTTCCTTCGCCGATGTGCGTCTCCGCGCCGATGACGGAAAACGCGCCGACGCTGACGTCGGGCGCGAGGCGGGCCTCGGCGGAGACGATCGCCGTGGGATGGACGCCGGGCATGGACCTAGGCCTGGACGTCGCGGACGGCGGCCATGAGCTGCGCCTCGGCGACCAGCTCGCCGTCGACGCTCGCCTTGGCCGCGAACTTGAACACGCTGCGCACGACGTTGAGCTCAACCGACTCGAGCAGGAGTTGGTCGCCGGGGAATACCGGCCGCTTGAAGCGCGCGTCGTCGATGCCGGCGAAGAACAGCAGCGACCGGCCGTCGTGGCGCTCGCCGCGTGTCACGTAGGCGAGGATCGCCGACACCTGCGCCATCGCCTCGATCACCAGCACACCCGGCATCACCGGGTAGCCGGGAAAGTGGCCCTGGAAGAAGGGCTCGTTCAGCGTGACGTTCTTCACGGCCTTGATCCGCTGCCCGACCTCGCATTCCAGCACCCGGTCGACCAGCAGGAACGGGTACCGATGCGGCAGGTGCCGCATGATCTCGTTGATGTCCATGGCGGGCACGGTCTAGGTCTCCTCTCTGCTCCTGGCACGTTCCAGCGCCCGGAGCCGCTCCACGATCGAACGCAGCCGGCGCGTGAGCGCGGCGACATGCTGCCAGTCGCGATGCGGCAAGGCGGGGAACGTGCCCGTGTAGACGCCGGCCGAGCGGATCGAATCGAACACGCCGGTCGCGGCCGAGATGACCGTGCCGTCGGCGATCTCGAGGTGGCCGGTGATCATGGCTGCGCCGCCGATCTTGCAATTGCGGCCGATCGTCGCGCTGCCGGCAATACCGACGCAGCCGGCGATCGCGGTGTGCGCTCCAATGCGGCAATTGTGGCCGATCTGGATCTGGTTATCGAGCTTGACGTCGTCCTCGATTACGGTATCGCCGATCGCGCCGCGGTCGATGGTCGTGTTGGCGCCGATCTCGACGTCCGCGCCGATGACCGCGCGGCCAAGCTGGGGGACCTTGAGCCAGCGTCCTTCTTGTTCTGCCATACCGAATCCGTCCGCACCGATCACCGCGCCGCTGTGGATGATCGTCCGCGGGCCGACGAGCGTGTGGGCGTACAGGACGACGCGGGCATGCAGCACGCAGTCGTCGCCGACATTGCAGTCCTCTCCGATCACCGTTCCCGCGCCGATGTGCGCGCGCTCGCCGATGGTTGTTCGCTCACCGATTACCGCGTACGCCGCGACCGTCGCGCTGGCCGCGACGCGCGCGCCCGCCGCCACCACCGCGGTCGGATGCACTCCCGGCGTCGGCGCGCGCGCCGGATGCAGGATCGTCGCGACGCGCGCGTACGCCGCGTAGGGATTGGCCGTGACCAGCTTGGGCAACGCCGTCGCAGGCGCGTCGCCCGGTGCCACGATGACCGCGCTCGCCCGAGTGGAGACGAGCCGGCTCTTATACTTGGGGTTGGTCAAGAACGCGATCGCGCCCTTGCCCGCCGCGTCCAGGGTCGCGACGTGATCGATGAGGACGTCGCCGTCGCCGGATAGCTCCGCACCGCAGCGTTCGGCGAGCTGGCGCAGGGGAATTCCGACGGTGTCCGGTGGGCCCATGCGCGCTCGCGCCGCGCTGCCGAAGGCGGCTCGCCTACTTGTCGGCGAGCGCCTTGATCACCTTGTCGGTGATGTCGATCCG
>JBGPYP010000078.1:0-9893 GCA_041493285.1 Casimicrobiaceae bacterium | reverse complement strand
TGAACAGCAGCAACCACACGACGTCGACGAAGTGCCAGTACCACGCTGCCGCCTCAAACGCGAAATGGTGCTCGGCGTCAAAATGGCCGCGGAACGCGCGGCCGAGCATCACCGACAGCATGATCGCGCCGATCGTCACGTGGAAACCGTGGAAGCCGGTCAACATGAAGAACGTCGAGCCGTAGACCCCCGTCGACAGCTTCAGGTTCAGTTCGCTGTAGGCATGCGTGTACTCGTAGGCCTGGAAGCCGAGGAACGTGAGGCCCAGCACGACCGTGACGAACAGCCAGAACTTGAGCGCGCCGCGGTGGCCCATTTTCAGGGCGTGGTGCGCGACGGTCACCGTGCCGCCTGAGGAAACCAATATGATCGTGTTGAGAAGCGGGATGCCGATTGCCTGCATCGGCGTGAACACTTCCTTCAGGTACGGGCCATTGGTCGGCCAGCCCGCCGTGTAATCGGGCCAGAGCAGCCTCTGCCCGAGGTCGCCGAGATCGGGGACGGAGATGTTCCGCACGTAGAACAAAGCGCCGAAGAACGCCGCGAAGAACATCACCTCGGAAAAGATGAACCAGCTCATACCCCAGCGGAACGAGAGGTCCACCCTCTTGTTGTAGAGCTGCTGCTCGGACTCGCCTATCACGGTGCCGAACCAGCCGAACATCATCGTCAGCAGGATGCAGAAGCCGACGAGCACCAGCCACGGACCCACTGCATACGCGTTGAACCAGGCCGCGGCGCCGAACGCCATGCACAGGAGCGCGCACGAGCCCATGATCGGCCAGTACGATGGCTGCGGCACGTAATAGTAGGGCTTTGCGCCAGTGGGCGTAACGCTCATCGCCTGCTCCTCTTGCGTAAGATGTCCGTCGCGGCGCGCGCCGCATTTTCTACGATCAGTTGCCTTCGACCTCAAAAAACGTGTACGAGAGCGAGATCGTGTTGACGTCGCGCGGAAGCCTGGGATCGACGACGAACACGACCGGCATCTGCCGTTTCTCGTGCGGCCCGAACGACTGCTTGGCGAAGCAGAAGCAATCGAGCTTCTTGAAGTACTCGGCGGCGAGCTGCGGCCCGTAGCTCGGAATCGCCTGCCCCGTCATCGGCCGTTCGGTCCTGTTTTCAACCTCGTACACGACCTGCATCACCTCCCCGGGATGCACGCTGACGATCGGTGCCAGCGGTCGGAACGTCCAGGGCAGTTTGTGCACGTTGGCGTCGAACTCCAGCCGCACCGTGCGCGCGCGGTCGACCTGCGAGTTCTCGAGCCGATCCGGAGTATCGATGTCGCGCAGCCCGGTCGCCTTGCAGATCTGGTCGTAGAACGGAACCAGCGCAAAGCCGAAACCGAACATGACGACGACAACCACGCTCAGCTTGACCAGCAGCGTCCGGTTCGATTGCCGGCGGTCGTCGGACCTGGTGTCGCTCATCTGCGCACGTTCCGTTAAAGTAAATCCGCTCAGCGGACCAGCGGCGGGGTTTCGAATGTGTGGTACGGCACCGGCGACGGCAGCGTCCACTCCAACGTGTCCGAGCCCTCCCAGGGCCTCGCGGGCGCGGGCGGCCCGCTGCGAATTGCCTTCAGCACCGCATACAGAAAGATGAGCTGGGACAAGCCGAAGCCGAACGCGCCGATCGATGCCACCTCATTCCAGTCGGTGAACTGCGTCGCGTAGTCAGGCACCCGTCGCGGCATGCCGGCCAACCCGAGGAAGTGCATGGGGAAGAACGTGATGTTGAAGAAGACAAACGACGTCCAGAAGTGCCACTTGCCCAGGGTCTCGTCGTACATCCGGCCGCACCACTTGGGCAGCCAGTAGTAGATGCCGCCGAAGAACGCGAACAGCGAGCCCGCGACCAGAACGTAATGGAAGTGCGCGACGACATAGTAGGTGTCGTGCAGGACGATATCGACCGGGACCAGCGCCAGCACCAGGCCGGTAAAGCCACCCAGGGTGAACATGAAGATAAAGCCGATCGCGAACAGCATCGGCGTCTCGAAGGTCATCGATCCCCTCCACATCGTCGCCACCCAGTTGAAAACCTTCACCGCTGTCGGTACCGCAATCAGCATCGTTACGTACATGAAGAAGACCTGCCCGGCCGCCGGCATGCCGACGGTGAACATGTGGTGCGCCCAGACCATGAACGACAGGATCGCGATCGAGGCGACCGCATACACCATCGACGCGTAGCCGAACAGCGGCTTGCGCGCAAACGCGGGGATGATCGTCGACACGATCCCGAAGGACGGCAGGATCATGATGTACACCTCGGGGTGACCGAAGAACCAGAAGACGTGCTGGAACAACACCGGGTCGCCACCGCCGGCCGCGTTAAAGAAACTGGTGCCGAAATGGCGATCGGTGAGCAGCATCGTCACCGCGCCCGCGAGCACCGGCATCACCGCGATCAGCAGGTACGCGGTGATGAGCCACGTCCACACGAACAGCGGCATCTTCATCATCGTCATGCCGGGCGCGCGCATGTTCAGGATGGTGGTGATGATGTTGATCGAGCCCATGATCGACGACGCGCCCATGATGTGCACGGCGAAGATCGTCAGGTCCATACCCATGCCGGTCTGCACCGACAGCGGCGGATACAGCGTCCAGCCCCCGCTGGCCGCGCCTCCCGGAACGACGAACGACGCGAGCAGAAGGACTACGGCGAAAGGCAGCAGCCAGAAGCTCCAGTTGTTCATGCGCGCGAACGCCATGTCCGGCGCGCCGATCATCATAGGCACCTGCCAGTTCGCGAAGCCGACCGCCGCCGGCATGATCGCGCCGAAGATCATGATCAACCCGTGCACCGTGTTGAGCTGGTTGAAGAATTCCGGCTCGACGAGCTGCAGACCCGGCTGGAACAACTCCGCGCGGATCGCCAACGCCATCACGCCACCGACGAGGAACATGATGAACGAGAACCACAGGTAGAGCGTGCCGATGTCCTTGTGGTTGGTCGTCGTGATCCAGCGCATGATCCCGCCCGGGTGATGCGCGTGCTCATGGTCGACGTCGCGGCCTGCGGCGTGATCGTGCGGAATGCTGCTCATCGCTTGCTCCTGACTGACTTTCGCAGATTGCTGTGTCGGGATTCGCTACGGCCGATCCGCTTTCACCTCGGCGGGCTGAATCGTCTCACCGGTGTGGTTGCTCCAGTTGTTGCGCGTGTAGGTGACCACGGCCGCAATGTCGATGTCGGACAGCGTGCTCTTCCAGGCGACCATCGCCGTAGGCTGGCCGTTCTTGACGACTCCGTTCAGGATCGTCTTGATCTGGTCGTCCTTCGGACCCGTAACGACCTTCGAGCCGTCGAGCGCAGGATACGCGCCGGCGACACCCTTGCCGGTCGGCTGATGGCAGGAAGCGCAATTCGCCGCATAGACCTTCTCGCCGCGTGCGATCAGCTCCTTCGCATCCCAGACCTTGTTCGGATCGTCGGCCGCCGCCGCAGCGGCTTTCTTGTGTTCGGCGAGCCACTTCGCGTAGTCATCTGCGCTCTTCACCTCGACGACGATGGGCATGAAGCCGTGCTCCTTGCCGCAGATCTTCGCGCATTGGCCGCGGAAGATACCCGTCTTGTCGAACTTCATCCAGTCGTCGCGCACGAAACCCGGAATCGCGTCCTGCTGCACACCCGCCGTAGGCAGGAACCAGGCGTGGATGACGTCGCTCGAGGTAATGAGCAGCCGAATCTTCTTGCCGGCCGGAACGACCATCGGCTGGTCGACTTCCAACAGGTAGTGCTCGCCCTTCGGCTCGCCTTCCTCGATCTGGGCAACCGGAGTCTTCAGATTGCTGTAGTAACCGAAACCGTCGTCCAGATAGTCGTAGCTCCACTTCCACTGCGAGCCGGTGATCTTGACGGTCAGATCGGACGCCGAGGTGTCCTTCATCGCCAGAATTGTCCTGGTCGCAGGAACAGCCATGCCCACCAGGATGAGGAACGGGATCACGGTCCAGACGATCTCGACTAGCGTGTTTTCGTGGAATTGTGCAGCCTGATGGCCCTTGGACTTGCGGTGCGCGAAGATCGAATAGAACATCACCGAGAACACGCCGACGAAGATCACGAGGCAGACCCACATGATGTACGTATGCAGGTCGAAGATCTGCGTCGCGATCGGCGTGACCGGAGTCTGGAGGTTGTACTCCTTCGCGGCCAGCGCCAACGCCGGCAAGAGCGCCGCAACCAGCGCGGCGGTCCCGGCCATCTTCTTCGGCAGCTGTTGCGCCGGCTTCATCGCTCCCCTTGCCATCGCTCCCGTGCGCTCCATGTTCCGGTCGAACCTATCGATGACTTTCAATGTTGTCGGCGCGCTACCGCGCAGAGCTCGGGTTCGGCGGAAAGCGGTATCCCGGCGCCCGGCATGCAGGTCTTCATTGCCGAAGCGTTGCAAAAAAACGCGCGCATGTTAACACGGATGGCCGAGCCGCAAATGTGCCGCAGCACGATCATCCGATCTCCAGCAGCGCAGCACCCGGGCCCCATTCCGGTGCGTCCACTTTTCCCCAATCCATGATGGCGATCCGCGGCGCGGGCAGCCTCTCGTCGAGCGCGGCTAAGTTCGCGTCGATACGCGCCATCGCCGGGTCGACGAGATTCGCGACCCAGCCCGCCAATGCGAGGCCACGGGCACGGATCGCATGCGCCGAGAGCAGCGCGTGATTGAGGCAGCCGAGCCGCATTCCGACGACGAGCACCACCGGCAGCGAGAGCGAGCGCGCGACGTCGAGCATGTCGCCCCGCGCATCCAGCGGCACGTAGACGCCGCCCGCGCCCTCGACGACCACGCGATCGGCGCGTGCGGCAAGCTGGTCGTAGGCCTCACGGATGCGCGCGAGGTCGATCGCAACGCCCGCCTCGGCGGCGGCGAGATGCGGCGCGATCGCCGGCGCAAACGCGAATGGATTGCGAAGTGCGAGCGGCGCCTCGACGTTGCCCGCCGCGGCGAATGCGGCGACATCGGCGTTGCACGTAGCACCCGGTACGATCCCCGCCGCGATCGGCTTCATGCCGACCGCGCGCAGGCCGTGCGCCGCGAACGCGCGCAGGAGCGCGCAGGCGAAGACCGTCTTGCCGACGCCGGTGTCGGTGCCGGTGATGAACAATCCGCGAGTCATTGGCAGCGGAAAATCAAACCCTCAAAGCTTTTCAGCTTTCAGCGCCGCGAACGGCCAGGCCGCTCGAAGCGCACGATCGCGCGGCCGTCGGCCGCGACGCGCGGCTCGGGCTTCCATGCGTGGCCGTACACGACCTCGTAGGTCGCCGGCAGCCGGCCCTCGCGCCGGAACGCTTCGAGCGCGTCGAGCATCCGCCGCCAACGGGCGCGCCCGGTCAGGCCGCGCGGCCGGCCGATCGTCGCGTTGTGCGCGCCGATCGCCTTCAGCTCTCGCATCATCGTCGTCGCGTCGGCGTAGGTCAGCGTGAGCTTCTCCATGTCCATCACCGGGTCGGCGAACCCGGTGTGCACCAGCATGTCGCCGAGGTCATGCATGTCGATGAAGCGGCTGACGTGCGTCGCACGATCGACGCCGGAGAACGCGGCGCGCAATTCCAGCAGCGTGTCGGGCCCGAACGTCGTGAACGTCAGCAAGCCTCCGACGCGGAGCGCCCGGTGGAACTCGGCGAAGGCGATCGCCGGGTCGTTGATCCACTGCAGCGTCAGGTTGCTCCAGACGAGATCGAGAGAGCCGGCGGCGAGCGGCAGCCGGCACATATCCGCGCATGCCAGCGCAGGCTCGCCACCGGCGGCCGCGCGCGGTCCAAAGAGTCGCGCGAGCAGCGAGCGCTCCGACGCGATCCCCGCCGCCGCGCGCCGCCGCGCCGTGGCCAGCATCGCATACGCGAGGTCGAGCCCGACGATGAATGCCGCAGGGAAACGCGTTCGCAACTCGGCGAGCGCATCCCCGGTGCCGCAGCCGGCATCGAGGATCGCGGCCGGTTGGAGCTTCACGAGCGAGAGGCGCTCGGCCATGCGCTGCCCGACCTCGTGCTGGAGCGCCGCAGCGGCGTCATACGTTGCGGCGGCGCGCTCGAACGTGCGGCGCACGCTCTTCGGATCGAGCCGCAGCGGATCGCGCGGTTGATCATTATCAGCCATCGGCAAACGCGCTCATGAAGGCGTCGGGATGCGACAGGAACGGTGCGTGCGCGGCGCCCGGGATCAACCGGAACGACGCGTGCGGCAGCGTGCGTGCCAGCCATTCGCCCGCGGCGGGAGGCGCGAGCATGTCGCGCTCGCCGGCGATGACGACGGTGGCCTGCGAGATTGCGCCGACCTCGGAGCGAAGATCGGTTCGCGCCAGCAGCTCGAGCGCATCGTGCAGCGCCGCGCGCGAAGGCTCGCCGCGCGTGAAAAGCTCCGCGCGCAGGTGCGCCAGCACCGCGCGCGCGTGCTCGCTCCCCTGCACCTGCAGCGCGACGAACCGCTGCAGCGTGAGCCGGTAGGACACCGACAGCTCGTCGCCGAACTGGCGCAGCGTCGTCTCCGCCATCGCGTGCGGCCAGTCGGACCGCGCGACGAAGCGCGGCGTCGTTGCGACCAGGACCAGCCGGGCGATGCGCTCGGGCGAAGTGAGCGCCCAGTGCAGCGCAACCGCGCCGCCCAGCGACCAGCCGAGCACGATCGCGGGCTCGGCGGTTCCCACCACCCGCGACACGGCTTCTCCGACCGCGGTCGCGATCGTGTCCAGTGCATAGGGCGATACGGTCGCGCTGTGGCCATGGCCCGGAAGATCGACGAGGTGAACGCGAAAGCGGTCGATGAGCCGCGGCAGCAGCGGCGCGAAGAGGCCCGAATGCATCGCCCAACCGTGCAGCAGGACGAGCGGCGGTCCCGTCCCGACGCTCTCGACGTGAACGCTGTTCATTGGTGTACCCCCACGCGTGCGGCTACCGCCGCTGCGCTGCCCCCAGAAGGGGCCGAGTGCCGCGGCTCCATGCCGGCCTGCGCCGGCATGGACGGCACGTGGAGGCGTTGCGTCTCGCAACGCCGCGGCCTGCAAGGCCGATTCGCGCCTTGGGGCGGCCCTGCGGCGCATGCGGCCTCCCTGCAAGGCGCGCGCAACATGAACCGGTCACGCGTCGGCCGCGAGGCAATCGCGCGGCGCCGAGCGCTTCGCGCGCCTCTTTGATAACCGTCCAAGACGCAACCGCCGAGAGTCGGCGCGCCCGCTCGCGCGCGGACGCGCCCTGCGGGCCTTAACTTCGCCCCACGCGCTCGCGGGTCTTTAACTTCGCTCGCCGCGCTCATGCCTCTTCCGCGATCCCGGCCAACGCCGCGAGCAGCGCGTCGACATCGGCGGCGTCGTGCGCCGCCGACAGCGTAATCCGGAGCCGCGCGCTCCCCCGCGGCACCGTCGGTGGGCGGATCGCCGGAACCCAGAGCCCGCGCTGCCATAACGCCTCGCTCACGCGAAGCGCCTCGGCGTTCTCGCCGACGATCAGCGGCTGGATCGCCGTTTCGGACGGCAGCACGCGCCACGGCAACGCGGCGGATCCGACGCGAAAGCGCCGGATCCGCGCAAACAACCGTTCGCGGCGTTCGGGCTCGCCGCGGATGATCGCGAGGCTCGCCCGCAGCGCGCAGGCGAGAAGCGGCGGCGCCGCGGTCGTGAAGACGTACGGCCGCGCGGTCTGCAACAAGGTTTCGATCACCGCTGGATGCGCGGCGACGAACGCACCGGCCACGCCTGCGGCCTTGCCCAGCGTACCCATGTACACGATGCGTTCCGAGGCCAGTCCGAGCTGCGCAAGCGTGCCGCGACCGTCGCCGGTCACGCCGAAGCCGTGGGCGTCGTCGACGACCAGCCATGCGTCGTGAGCGTCAGCAAGCTCGAGCAGGCGCGGTAACGGTGCGATGTCGCCGTCCATGCTGAACACGGCGTCGGTGCAGATCAGCTTGCGTTTCGCGCGGCTGCCTGCGAGTCGGCGGGAAAGCTCGCCGAGATCGCCGTGGCGGTAGCGGATGAACGCCGCGCGCGACAGCAACGCGGCGTCGTTGAGGCAGGCGTGGTTCTGCCGATCGCCGAACACCGCGTCGCCGCGACCGCAGAGCGCGGTGACGATGGCGAGATTGGCGAGGTATCCGGTCGAGAACAGCAGCGCCCGCGCATCGGCGCACGGCGCGACCCAATCGGCCAGCTCGCGCTCCAACGCCTCGTGCGGCGAAAAATGCCCGGAGATGAGGTGCGAGGCGCCGGCGCCGACGCCGTACGCTTCTGCACCAAGCTGCGCGGCGGCGATCAGGCGCGGGTCGGAGGCGAGTCCCAGGTAGTCGTTGCTGCCGAAATGCAGGACCTCGCGCCCATCGACGGTAAGGCGCGCGCCCTGCGGCGAGTCGACCGCACGCCGGCGCCGCGCGAGCCCGGCCGCGTCACGCGCGGCGAGCGCGACCGTGAGTTCGTCCAGCGCGCGTGTGGTCAAGCCGTGGTGCGATCGCCGGTCTCGAGCGCCGTCAGGCCGAGGCGCCGGAACAGCGCCCGGTCCGCCTCGACGTCGGGATTGCCGGTGGTCAGGAGCTTGTCGCCGTAGAAGATCGAATTCGCGCCCGCGAAGAAACACAGCGCCTGGATGCCGTCGCCCAACTCGCGCCGGCCGGCGGAGAGCCGCACCATCGCCCGCGGCATGGTGATCCGCGCGACTGCAACGGTGCGCACGAACTCGAACGGGTCGATCGGCTCGGTGCCGTAGAGCGGCGTGCCCTCGACCTGCACCAGGTTGTTGATCGGGACCGACTCCGGATACGGATCGAGACTGGCGAGCTGCGCAATTAATCCCGCGCGTTGCGCGGGGGATTCACCCAGGCCCACGATCCCGCCGCAGCACACCTTGATTCCAGCGTCGCGTACGCGGCTGAGCGTTTGGAGACGATCGCGATATTCGCGGGTCGTGATGATCTCGCCGTAGAACTCGGGGGCGGTGTCGAGGTTGTGGTTGTAATAGTCGAGGCCTGCGTCCTTCAGCGCCTCGGCCTGGCCCTCCTTGAGCATGCCGAGCGTCGCGCAGGTCTCGAGCCCGAGTGCTTTCACCTCGCGCACCATCGAGAGCACCGGCTCGAGATCGCGCTGTTTCGGCCCGCGCCATGCGGCGCCCATGCAGAACCGCGTCGCGCCGGCCGCCTTAGCCGCCGCGGCCACGGCGACGACTTCGTCGACCGGCAGCAGCGCCTCGTTCACCACGCCCGTGTGGTAGCGTGCGGCTTGCGGACAGTACGCGCAATCCTCGGGGCAGCCTCCGGTCTTGATCGACAACAGCGTCGAGAGCTGTACCACGTTGGCCTCGTGGTGCGCGCGGTGCGCCCGATGCGCACGATCGAGAAGATCGTTGAACGGCAGCGCGAACAGCGCCTCGACCGCGGCGACCGTCCATTGCGATGAGGCCCCGGGCAGCCGCGTGAGGGGCGCCGAGCTGGAAGCGGAGGGCTGCTGCATGGATGCCTGCGGTGTGGTTAGAATGCGAAGGCAGTGTCGGGGGAGGAACTCTCGTTGTCAAATTTTCTGAGCGGCGCGCTTGACAGCGTGCGCCGCGGCGCCATCGACGCCGCGAGACGCGCGTTGCCGCAGCGCTGCGAGCTGTGTGCCGGCGCGTCCGGCTCGGAGCTTTTGTGCCCCGGCTGTGCCCGCGCTCTGCCGCGCCTTGGGCTCGCGTGCCCTGTATGCGCGCTGCCGACGCCAGGCGGCGCGGTTTGCGGACACTGCCTCGCGCACGCGCCACCGTTCGACGCGACGATCGCTGCCTTCGCCTACGCGTTCCCGGTCGACCGGCTCATGCATGCGTTCAAGTACCACGGCCGCGTGGCGCTCGCCGAATGGGGCGCGGACGCGATCCGTGCCGAGCGCGCGCGGCGCGCAGGCGCGGCTCCCGAGCGTTTGATCGCACTGCCG
>JBGPYP010000333.1:0-2929 GCA_041493285.1 Casimicrobiaceae bacterium | reverse complement strand
CTCGCTCCGCCTCGCCGCTCGCCCCACGAGCGCAGCGATGCGACCGCGGAGGCGGATTGGGCTGCGGCCGGTGCGACATCGGCGTCCTGGCGCGAGTGGTGACGGCCGCAGCGGCCGACGTGGCGGCCGAGGCGCGACGCGACGATCGGGGGATATACGGCCAAGGAGGCCGCGGAAGCTCGTTCAGTCCGACCGCGTTCGCGTGACCCGCGCGTCGGCGCCACCGCGCGCGAAGCGCAACGCGACGCCGTCGCCCACGGCGACCTGCGAAGCATCCTGCACGACCGCCCCCGCCTCGGTCGTGACGATGCTGTAGCCGCGCTCGAGCACGCCCTGCGGGCTCAAATGCTTCAGGCCCAGCGCGAGGCTGGCAAGGCGCTGCGCCAGCGCCGCGAGGCGCTGCGTCCCGCCGCGTTGCCAGCGCTCGCGCGTGCGATCGAGCGCGGCGCGTTGTGCCGGGGGCGTCCGGAGCAGATGCGTCAGGCGTTGCCCGGACAGCGCAAGCTCGCGTCGGCGTTGCGTCTGCGCGGCGCCCGCGGCGCGCGCAAGGCGCAATGCCAGCAAGCCGAGGCGCTCGCGCTGTGCTTCGAGGCGCGCGGCCGGATGCACGAGACGCCGCGTTGCGCCATCCAGGCGTTGCATGCTGATCTCGAGCATGCGTTGCGCACCGAGGCGCGACCGCGCGGCCAGCTCTGCGATCCGCGACAGCAACGTCGAGCGTTCCGGCGCAACCAGCGCGGCGGCTCCGGTCGGCGTCGGTGCGCGCGCATCGGCCACGAAGTCGCAGATCGTGAAATCGGTCTCGTGTCCGACGCCGCTGACGATCGGGATGCGCGACTCGAACACGGCCGTGGCCACGACTTCCTCGTTGAACGCCCAGAGGTCCTCGATCGACCCGCCGCCGCGGCAGACGATCAGCACATCGACGCCGGCGTGGGCATTCGCGGCTCCGATCGCCGCGGCGATCTCGGCTGCCGCGCCGGCGCCTTGCACCGATGCCGGGTAGACGATCACCGGCAGCGCAGGCAGGCGCCGCCTGAGCGTGGTCAGGACGTCGGAGAGCGCCGCCGCGCCCATCGAGGTCACGATGCCGACCGCGCGCGGGAAAGCCGGCAGCGGCCGCTTGCGCGCCGCCGCGAACCAGCCGGCCGCCTCGAGGCGCGCTTTGAGTTTCGCGAACTGCTCGTAGAGCGCGCCGAGGCCAGAAAGGCGTACCGTTTCGACGTTGAGCTGGAACTCGCCGCGCGCTTCGTAGATCGTGGGCACGGCGCGCACTTCGACCTGCTGCCCGTCTCGGAGTACGAAGTCGAGGAGCTGCGCCTTGTGACGAAAGAGGACGCAGCGCACCTGGGCCTGATCGTCCTTGAGCAGGAAGTAGGCGTGACCCGACGCGGCGCGGGTGTGGTTTGAGACCTCGCCGCTGATCCACGCCAGACCCAGATGGCGCTCGATGAGCAACCGAGCGGAGCTGACGAGCAGCGAGACCGGCAGCACCGGCGCGGCCGCGACGCCCCAATCGCTCATCGTCCGGGCCGCACTGCCAAGGTTCGACAACGCGGTCGCATCAAGTTAGTTGACCAGGACAAAAATTCCCCACCAAAGGTCGTAAACCGGCGCGCCACGGCTTCTCCGGTTGCGAAAGCCGTGCCTCGGCGAGCGGCGAAGCGGCTCTTCAAGTTTATGAAAAATATGACAATAACGCCGGCGTAGATTTAGGCACGTCAGAGAAAATCCTAAGCGGCGCACTACTTAGCGGCCGAATTTACAAGATATGCACACTATTATCCACAGATTATGTGGACAACGTTGTCCGGCCGGCGCAGGTGATCGCTCGGAAAGCCTTGCTGGATGCGGCCTCCAGCGGATGCACGCCATGCCTCTGGCATAGCGGCCGGTGACGCGTCCAACCCCTCCAGTTAGAATGAACAGTTGGCACCATTTGTTCATGAACAAAACGCGATGACTGCTGCACCGCCGCAAGACGCGGACGGCGCGCCGAGTTCGAATTTCCTCCGGCAGATCATCGCCGAGGACTTGCGCACGCACAAGTACGGCGGCCGAGTGGTCACTCGGTTTCCGCCCGAGCCCAACGGCTATCTGCACATCGGGCACGCCAAGTCGATCTGCCTCAACTTCGGTCTCGCCGCCGAGAACGGGGGCGTGTGCCACCTGCGCTTCGACGATACGAACCCGGTCAAGGAGGACGTGGAGTACGAAGATTCGATCAAAGAGGCCGTGCGCTGGCTGGGCTTCGACTGGGGGCCGCATCTTTATCACGCTTCGGATTACTTCGACCGGCTCTACGCGTTCGCCAGGCATTTCATCAAGGCCGGGCTGGCGTACGTCGACAGCTCGACCCCGGAGGAGATGCGGCTCCTACGCGGGACGTTGACCGATCCCGGGAGGCCGAGCCCCCATCGCGAGCGGCCGGTCGAAGAGAATCTCGATCTGTTCCGGCGGATGAAGGAGGGCGAGTTCCCCGATGGCGCCCACGTGCTGCGGCTGAAGATCGACCTCGCGAGTCCGAACATGAACCTGCGCGACCCGGCGATCTATCGCATCCGGCACACGCCGCATCACCGGACAGGCGACAAATGGTGCGTGTATCCACTCTACGACTATACGCACTGCATCTCGGACGCGATGGAGCGCATCACGCACTCGATCTGCACGCTGGAGTTCCAGGATCACCGGCCGTTGTACGACTGGATCATCGAGCAGCTTGCGGAAGGAGGGCTGCTGCAGCGCCCCCTGCCGCAGCAGCACGAGTTCGCGCGGCTCAACCTGGCGTATACGGTGATGAGCAAGCGCAAGCTCGTCGAGCTCGTCGAAGGTGGCTACGTCGACGGTTGGGACGATCCGCGCATGCCCACGCTCGTCGGCCTGCGCCGGCGCGGCTACACGCCGGAATCGATCCGCGACTTCTGCG
>JBGPYP010000077.1:0-10128 GCA_041493285.1 Casimicrobiaceae bacterium | reverse complement strand
GTCGTCCGGCGTGGCCGGCGGCCCACCGAAGGGGCATCCGGCGCGAGGAGCATCGCGCGCCGCAATCTCTCAGGTAAAAGGACAGACGGGGCGAAACCGATGGCGATGGTTTCGCCCCTTTTTGTCGCCCGGGAGAAACCGTGCTCAAACAAACTCCGCTCAACGCCGCGCACCGCGCCGCGGGCGCGAAGATGGTCGACTTCGGCGGCTGGGACATGCCGGTGAGCTACGGCTCGCAGATCGAGGAGCACCACGCGGTGCGCCGCGACGCCGGTATGTTCGACGTCTCGCACATGCTCGCCGTCGATCTCACCGGCACCGGGGCGCGCGCGTTCCTCCGCTATGCGCTCGCGAACAACGTCGACAAGCTCGCGCAAGCGGGCAAGGCGCTCTACTCCTGCCTGCTTCGACCCGATGGCGGCGTGCTCGACGACTTGATCGTGTATTTCATGCGCGAGGACTGGTTTCGCGTGGTCGTGAACGCGGCGACCGCCGACAAGGACGTCGCGTGGTTCAAGGCGTTGCTCGCCGAGCGCGCGCCCGGGCTCTCGCTCTGTCCGCGACGCGACCTCGCGATGATCGCCGTGCAGGGGCCGCACGCACGCGAGAAGCTGTGGCAGGCGCTGCCCGGAAGCCGTCCCGTTTCCGAAGCCTTGAAGCCGTTCGTCGCGACCGAGTTCGGGGACTACTTCATTGCGCGCACCGGATACACCGGCGAGGACGGTTTCGAGATCACGCTGCCGGAGACGCGCGCGGCGGCACTCTGGAACGCGCTTGCCGCCGCGGGCGTGCGGCCGTGCGGGCTGGGCGCGCGCGACACGCTGCGGCTCGAGGCGGGCATGAACCTGTACGGCCAGGACATGACGGAGAACGAGAATCCGCTTGAATCGGGCCTTGCCTGGACCGTCGACTTAGCCGGTGCGCGTGATTTCGTCGGCAAGGCCGCGCTCAGCGCCGCGCCGGCGACGCGCCGGCAGGCCGGGCTTCTGCTCGTCGGCAAAGGTGGCGTGCTGCGCAGCCATCAGAAGGTCGTGACGGCGGAGGGCGACGGCGAGATCACGAGCGGCACGTTCTCGCCCACGCTCGGGAAATCGATTGCGCTCGCCCGCGTTCCCGTTGGCGTTGCGCCGGGTGACTCCGTCGGGGTGGAGATCCGCGACAGGAAGCAGAACGCGCGCGTCGTGAAGCCGCCATTCGTGCGCAACGGCGTCGTGCTGGTGAAAGAGTGAAAAGGGTGGTTCACTGAATATCCACGGAGACACACGATGAACGTACCCGCGAACCTAAAATACACCGAAAGCCACGAATGGATCCGTGCCGAGGCCGACGGCACGCTCACCATCGGCATCACCGATCATGCGCAGGAGACGCTCGGCGACCTCGTCTTCATCGAGTTGCCGGCTGTCGGTCGAGCCGCGAAGGCGGGCGAGGCGATCGGGGTCGTCGAGTCGGTCAAGGCCGCGTCGGACATCTATGCGCCAGTGACGGGCCAGGTGGTCGCGGTCAATGCCGAGATCGTCGACACGCCGGAGAAGGTGAACGCCGACGCGTACGCGCACTGGTTCTACAAGCTCAAGCCGACGAACGCTGCCGACCTCGGCAATTTACTCGACGCCGCCGCGTACACCAAGGTCGCGGGCGAAGCCTGAGAATGGCGCGATGAAGCTGAACGAGCTGAAGTCCACGCCGGCGCCAGCCGCGCGCCGACCCCTGGTCGAGCTAGAGCAGCATCGCGGCTTCGTCGACCGCCACGTCGGCACGAGCGACGCGGATCAGATCGAGATGCTCAAGACGCTGGGCTACCCCTCGCGGGCGGCGCTGATCGATGCGATCGTGCCCGCTTCGATCCGGTGCCGCGAGCCGCTGGCGTTGCCCGCCGCGAAAGGCGAGCAGGAGGCGCTTGACCTGCTGAAGGCGATCGTGCGCAGGAACCGCGTGGTGAAGTCGTACATCGGGCAAGGCTATTACGGGACGCTCACGCCGGGAGTGATCCTTCGCAACGTGCTCGAGAATCCGGCGTGGTACACGGCCTACACGCCGTATCAACCGGAGATATCGCAAGGCCGCCTCGAGGCGCTGGTCAACTTCCAGACGATGATCTGCGATCTGACCGGAATGGCGATCGCGAACGCGTCGATGCTCGACGAGGCGACTGCGGCCGCGGAGGCGATGGCCCTGGCCCACCGCGTCGGCAAGAGCGACAGGACGACGATCTACGTCGCCGACGACGTGCTGCCGCAGACCATCGACGTCGTGCGTACACGCGCCGCACCGCTCGGGCTCTCGGTCGCGGTCGGCCTCGCGGCGGCCGCCCCGAACGTGGAATGCTTCGCGGCGCTGTTGCAATATCCGGGCGTCGGCGGCGACGTACGCGACTATCGAGCGCTCGCGGACGCACTACACGCGCGCGGCGCGCTCGTTCTCGTCGCGACCGACCTGCTGGCGCTGACGCTGCTCGTCCCGCCGGGCGAGTGGGGCGCGGACGTTGTCGTCGGCTCGAGCCAGCGATTCGGCGTACCGATGGGCTTCGGCGGCCCGCACGCCGCGTTTCTCGCGACGCGCGACGAGTTCAAGCGCAACCTTCCCGGACGGCTGGTCGGTGCGACGATCGATAGCAACGGACAGCACGCGTACCGGCTCGCGTTGCAGACGCGCGAGCAGCACATCCGGCGCGAGAAGGCGACGTCGAACATCTGTACCGCGCAGGTTCTTCTCGCCGTCATCGCGTCGATGTACGCGGTCTACCACGGGCCGCACGGGCTCGCGACGATCGCGGCGCGCATTCACCGGTTGACCGGTGTGCTCGCTGCCGGATTGACGAAGCTCGGCCTCACCGTGATCAACGATGTGTTCTTCGACACGCTGACCGTCGCTACCGGCGAGCGCACCGGCGAGATCCATACGCGGTCGGAGGGCGAGGCGAATCTGCGGCACATCGACACCACACGCATCGGCATCACGCTCGACGAAACGACAACGCGCGCGGACGTCACGTGGCTGTGGCAGATCTTCGCGCCCGCGGGCGAGACGCTGCCCGATTTCGCCGCGATCGAACCGTCGATCGACGACGCGTTTCCGGCCGCGCTCCAACGCAGCTCCGCGTTCCTTACTCACCCGACGTTCAATCGTTATCACTCGGAAACCGAGATGCTGCGCTATCTGCGCCGGCTCGCGGACCGCGACATCGCGCTCGACCGGGCGATGATCCCGCTGGGCTCGTGCACGATGAAGTTGAACGCGGTGGCCGAGATGATCCCGGTCACCTGGCGCGAGTTCGCGCATGTGCATCCGTTCGCGCCCGCCGACCAGACGGAGGGCTATAGGCAGATGATCGCCGAGCTGGAACGCATGCTTTGCGCCGTGACCGGCTACGCGGCGGTGACGCTGCAACCGAACGCCGGGTCGCAGGGCGAATACGCGGGCCTGCTCGTCATTCGTGCATATCACGCGAGCCGCGGCGAAGCACACCGCAATGTCTGCCTGATTCCGGCGTCGGCGCACGGCACCAATCCCGCGTCGGCACAGATGGCCGGGATGCGCGTGGTCGTCGTCGCCTGCGACGACCAGGGCAACGTCGATCTCGCCGACCTTCGGGCCAAGGCCGAAGCGCACCGCGACGATCTGGCCGCGATCATGGTGACCTATCCCTCGACGCACGGCGTGTTCGAGGCGGGTATCCGCGAGCTCTGCGACATCGTGCACGCGCACGGCGGGCAAGTCTACGTCGATGGCGCGAACCTGAACGCCCTCGTCGGTCTCGCGGCGCCCGGCGCGTTCGGCGCCGACGTTTCGCACCTGAATCTGCACAAGACGTTCTGCATTCCGCACGGCGGCGGCGGGCCGGGCGTCGGCCCGGTCGCGGTCGGCGCGCATTTGGCGAAATTTCTCCCGGGACACAGAGAGCTTCGCGCGGGCGCGGACGCGATAGGGGCCGTGTCGGCAGCGCCTTACGGCAGCGCCAGCATCCTGCCGATCTCGTGGATGTACATCGCGATGATGGGTGGCGACGGATTGAAGGCCGCGACCGAGTCAGCGATCCTCGCCGCGAATTACGTCGCCAGGCGACTCTCGCCGCACTATCCGGTCCTCTATGTCGGCGCGGACGGCCTCGTCGCGCACGAATGCATACTCGACCTGCGGCCGCTCAAGGAGACGAGCGAGGTCACAGTCGACGATGTCGCGAAGCGGCTCATGGATTACGGCTTCCACGCGCCGACGATGAGCTTCCCGGTCGCCGGCACGCTGATGATCGAGCCCACCGAGAGCGAATCGAAGGCCGAGCTCGACCGTTTCGTCGACGCGATGATCGCGATCCGCAACGAGATCCTGGCGATCGAGGAAGGCCGGCTGGATCGCGCCGACAATCCGCTGAAGAACGCGCCGCACACCGCTGCCGTGTTGCTCGCGGCGGAGTGGACGCACGCGTACAGCCGTGAGCAGGCGGCGTACCCGATGCCGGCGGCCAAAGCGGACAAGTACTGGCCGCCGGTAGGCCGCGCCGACAACGTCTACGGCGATCGCAACCTGTTCTGCACCTGCGTGCCGATCGCCGAGTACGCGTGAAGGTTCTCGTCCTCGGTGCCGGCGTCATCGGCACGACCGCAGCGTGGTTCCTGCGCGCGGCGGGCCATGAGGTGACGGTCGTCGAGCGGCAAGACGCCGCGGCGCAGGAGACCTCGTTCGCCAACGGCGGCCAGATCTCAGTGTCGCACGTCGAGCCGTGGGCGAATCCCGCCGCGCCGCTCAAGATCCTGCGCTGGCTCGGGCAACCCGACGCGCCGTTGCTCTTCCGGCCGCAGCTCGACTGGCACCAGTGGCGCTGGGGAATGCAGTTCCTGATCGAATGTCTGCCATGGCGGACGCGGCGCAACATGCTGCAGATCCTGGCGATCAGCAAGTACTCGGGCGCGGCGCTGCGCGAGCTGCGTGCGGCGACCGGGCTCTCGTACGACGATCTGCAGCGCGGTATTCTGCAGGTGTATACCGACCGCGAGGGCTTCGACGACGCGGCGCGCGCCGCCGAGTTGGTGCGCCAGTACGGCATCGCGCGCGAGGTGAAAACGCCGGAGGAGTCCGTGGCGCTGGAACCGGCGCTGACCGCGCGCCGCGACTGGATCGTCGGCGGCACGTACACCGCGACCGACGAAACCGGCGACGCGCACAAGTTCACGCAGGCGCTTGCGGTGCTCGGCGCCGAGCGCGGCGTCGCGTTTCGCTACGGTGTGACCGTCGAATCGATCGCGATTGCCGGCGGCGCGGTGTGCGGCGTGCGCATGGTCAATGAAGAGGACCGCAAGGAAGTCCTCGCGTCCGATGCGTACGTCGTGTGTCTGTCCAGCCACACGCCGCAGCTACTCGACCCGATTGGCGTCCGCACGCTCGTTTATCCCGCAAAGGGCTATTCGGCCACGCTGCCGATCGTCGATCCCGCGCGCGCGCCGACGATCAGCATCACCGACGACGCGAAGAAGATCGTATTTACCCGGTTGGGCGACCGGTTGCGCGTTGCGGGGACGGCGGAGCTCGCGGGCTACAACCGCGACCTCAATTCGGTGCGTTGCGAGGCCCTGACCCGGCGTGCGGTCGAATGGTTCGGCGATGCGGTTGCGCCCGCTCGAGCCGAATACTGGACCGGGTTGCGGCCGGCTACACCTTCGAACGTGCCACTCATCGGCAGAACGCGCTATCCCAATCTGTACGTCAACGCCGGTCACGGGACGCTCGGCTGGACGATGGCGGCGGGCTCCGGGAAGGCACTCGCCGAAATCGTTTCTGGACGCAGGCCCGACATCGACTTCGCGTTTCTGCAGCGATGAGCGGGATTCTGCGTTGAACGCGTCGCGACAGAATTGCCGGACGACACAGGTATAATGCCAGCCTGGACGCCGGTATCCCGATGTCCCGTTCCCCATCTTGTTGGCCATTATTGGCGTTCGTGCTCAGCTTCGGCGCGCCGGGCGCGCTGGCACAGACGGCGCTGCCGGCCGCCGTGCCACCGCCACCGATCGCGGCCAAGGCGTACGTGCTCGTCGACGTCCTAAGCGGCCAGACGCTCGTGGCGCAGAGCGCCGACGAGCCGCGCGAGCCCGCGTCGCTCACCAAGCTGATGACGGCGTACCTCGTTTTCCGCGCACTCAAGGATAAGCAGCTCACGCACTCGCAGATGGTCACCGTGTCGGAGAAGGCGTGGCGCGCCGAGGGGTCGCGCATGTTCATCGACCCGAAAAAAGCAGTTTCGGTGGACGAGCTGCTGCGCGGAGAGATCGTCCAGTCGGGCAACGACGCGGCGATCGCTCTCGCCGAGGCGGTCGCGGGTTCGGAAGAGGCGTTCGTCGCGCGCATGAACCAGGAAGCGGCGCGGCTGGGCATGAAGAACACGCGCTTCGTCAACGTAACCGGCCTGCCGTCGCCGCACCAGGCGTCGACGGGCGCGGATCTCGCGCGGGTTGCCGGCGCGATCATCCGCGATTTCCCCGAGTATTACCCGCTGTACTCGCTCAAGGAGTACCGCTACAACAACATCACGCAGCCCAACCGCAACCGCCTGCTTTGGACCGACCCGTTCGTCGACGGCATGAAGACGGGCTTCACCGACGCCGCGGGCTATTGTCTGATCGCGTCGGCGAAGCGCGGCCCCAGACGGCTGCTGTCGGTGGTGCTCGGCGCGAACTCCGACGCGGCGCGGGCGATCGAATCGCAGAAGCTGTTGAACTACGGGTTCCAGTTCTACGATACCGTCCAGCTCTATCAGACCGGACAGCCTGTAAGCGCGTTGAAGGTATGGAAAGGTGCGACCGATTCGGTCGCGGCGGGTTTCGTCGCCGACCAGTACGTCACGCTGCCGAGGGGCCAGGCGCCGAAGCTCAAACTCACGCTGGAGGCGGTCGAGCCGCTCATCGCGCCGGTGACCCTCGGGCAGCGGGTCGGTGCGGTGAAAGTGACGCTCGAGGACAAGCCGGTCGGCGAATATCCACTGCAGGCGCTCGCGGATGTTGCGCCCGCGGGGTTCTTCGGGCGGATGTGGGGTACGGTGCGGCTGTGGTTTCGATGATGAGCAACCTCAGAAGGAAACCGAGTCAACGATGACGGTCTATCTCAACGGCCAGTTCCTCCCGATCGGCGAGGCCAAGGTCTCGGTGCTCGATCGGGGGTTCATCTACGGCGACGGCGTCTACGAGCTCATCCCCGTCTATCGTCGACAGCCTTACCGGCTGCCGCAACACTTGGCGCGTCTGCAGCGCAGCCTCGACGGCATCCGGCTCGCCAACCCGCACCGCGACGCGGAATGGGAAGCGATCATCCGCGAGATCATCGCGCGCGCGCCGTTCGACGACCAGGGCGTGTATTTTCAGGTGACGCGCGGCGCCGCCAAGCGTGATCATGCCTTCCCGCCGGACGCGGTCCCCACCGTGTTCATGATGAGCAATCCCCTGCCCGTGCTGTCGCGCGAGCAGATCGAGGGCGGCGTCGCGGTCGTCACCGCCGCCGACGAGCGCTGGCTGCACTGTGACCTGAAGACGATCTCGCTCCTCGGCAACGTGCTCGCGCGGCAATTCGCGGTCGATCACGGCGCGATCGAAACGGTGCTCTTCCGCAACGGCTATCTGACCGAAGCGTCGGCCTCGAACGTGCTCATCGTGAAGAACGGCACGATCGTCGCGCCGCCCAAGGACAACCTGATCCTTCCGGGGATCACTTTCGACGCCACCTGGGAACTGGCGCGCGACGGCGGGCTGCCGTCCGAGATGCGGCCCGTGACCAGGCAGGAAGCGCTCACTGCCGACGAGATGTGGCTCTCCTCGTCGACCAAGGAAGTGCTGGCGGTGACCACGCTCGACGGCAGGCCCTTCGCCGACGGAAAGGCCGGCCCGGTCTATCGCGAGATGTATCGGTTGTTCCAGGCGAGCAAACCGGGAGTACGCCTCCCCGCGTGATGTGCGTCGCGGGGCCGTGGATCAATCGTCCCCGGTGGACGCGTGCGGATCGCTCACGCGGTATCTGCTGCCGTGCCACAGGAGCGGCGGAACGTGCCGGTGCGCCGACGCCAGAACCTCGCCGATGAACAGCATGTGATCGCCTGCCGGATGCAGCGCGTGATGGCGGCATTCGAGCCACGCCGCGCAGCCTTCGATCAGCGGCGCGCCGGCTTCATCCAGGCGAAACGGGACGCCGGCGAACCGATCGGTGTGCGGGTGGGAGAAGCGCCGCGCCAGCTCGACTTGGTCGTGCGCGAGCACGTTGACGGCGTAGCGCTCCGCGCCCTCGAATGTGGCGAGGCTGCGCGAGCGTCGGGCGAGGCTCCAGATGACCAACGGCGGGGCGAGCGATACCGAATTGAACGAATTGGCTGTGAAGCCGACGAAGCCGTGGGGCGCACGGGCGGTGATGATCGTGACTCCCGTCGCGAACTGCGCCAGCGCGTCGCGGAACTGCCGCTCGGTGATAGCGGGGCGCTCTTTGCGCATCTAGTAGCCCGTTCCGGAAATTCGCTCGATAGTTCGCGGCAGCCTCGGCCGCCATGCGGCGTTGCGCCACCTCACCGTAGCCCGAGCTACGCTGTCGGCCGCGCGCCTTGCCTGGCGGCCGATTCCGCTCGCTCCTTTATCGTCGGAACCTACGGAACGGGACACTGGGCTGTCGGCATCGTCGTGCACCGCGCCGCAGGCCAGGCCGGAGAAGTGCCGCCGCATCTTAGGCGGCAAGGTCGCGGCGTGTCAAAGCGCGCCCGCGCGGGCGGCGCCGCGCGTATCCCCTGCGCGCGCGAGGGCTGCTAAACTGTGTTCCGAGTCCGAAACATACCGAACCCCGCGCATGACCCAGCCGCTGCAAAAGATTATCGCCAGCCGCTATGGCGGGCGGGATATCCCCGTCGCCCTCGTGCTTCCCGATGGCGGCCGCGTCGCGCTGTCGGAGACGCCCGAGGTCGACATCTATGCCCGCACCTGGCGGGGCCTGAAGACGCTGGCCTCGCCGGAGCTCGGCGCGCTCGCGCGAGCCTACGTTCGCAACGACCTCGACTTCAGCGGCGGCGCGCGGCGCGCCCTCGGCATCGCGGAAGCGCTCGTCGGCGGGATCACGGACGGTCGCGAGCGCATCGCGGCGCACGCGCGGCAATGGCTCCATCGCCGGCGCGGCAACAAGACGAACATTCAGCATCACTACGATGTCTCCAACGCGTTCTATCGGCTGTGGCTCGACGAGCGCATGGTTTATTCGTGCGCCTACTTCCGGGCCGAGACCGACTCCCTCGACCAGGCGCAGACGCAGAAACTCGATCACATCTGCCGCAAGCTGATGCTGAAACCGGGCGACGAGTTCCTCGACATCGGGTGCGGCTGGGGCGCGCTGATCTTCCGGGCGGCGCAAAGTTACGGCGTCAAGGCGACCGGCATTACGCTGTCGCAAAACCAGTACGACCACGTCCGGGCACGGATCGCGGAACTCGGGCTCGGCGATCGTGTGCACGTGCAGCTTCTGGACTATGCCGACCTGCCCGAGGAACGGCTGTACGACAAGATCGCCAGCATCGGCATGTTCGAGCACGTGGGCATCGGCAACTACCCGCGCTATTTCGGCAAGATCCGGCGCGTGCTCAAGCCCGGCGGGCTGGCGCTGAACCATGGCATCACGCACAACTGGATCGGCGGCGACAGCCTGGGCAGCGGCATTGGCGATTTTATCGAGGATTACGTGTTCCCGGGCGGCCAGGTCGCGCATGTCTCGAGAGTGATCCAGGGCCTCGCCGCGGACGGATTGGAGCTGATCGACGCGGAAGCGCTGCGTGAGCACTACGCGCGGACGCTGTGGCATTGGGTCGACCGACTCGAGGCCAACACCGACGCGGCCAGACGCGAAGTCGGTGAGGAGCGTTTCCGCGTCTGGCGGATTTATCTCGCCGGGTCGGCGCACGCCTTCGACCGCGGCTGGCTGTCGATCTTTCAGCTGCTCGTGGGCAAGCCGCTGCCCGATGGCCGGCTGCCGCACCCTGCGACGCGCGAGTACATGTACCGGGGCTAGCAGGCTGATACAGGACCCCCCATGAGCCGCGTTTCGGACGAGATGGCTCCGGATGCAAGGCGCGAGCCGCGTCGAATAGCAGGTGCATATTCGCAAGGCGAGGAACGGTGC
>JBGPYP010000330.1:0-2967 GCA_041493285.1 Casimicrobiaceae bacterium | reverse complement strand
GGCGCGATCGAGGCGCTGCACCAGGCTGGAATTCGGGTGGTCATGGCCACCGGTGATGGCCGGACGACCGCCGAAGCGGTGGCGCGACGGCTTGGCATCGACGAGGTGTACGGTGAGGTACGACCCCAGGACAAGGTCGACCTGGTGGCACGCCTGCAAGCGGAGGGCAAGCGCGTCGCCATGGCGGGCGACGGCATCAACGACGCGCCGGCGCTGGCACGTGCGAACGTTGGCATCGCGATGGGCACCGGCACTGATGTGGCGATGCACAGCGCGCAGGTCACGTTGGTGAAGGGCGACCTGCGCGGCATCGCGCGGGCGCGTCAGGTATCGGAGGCGACCGTCCGCAACATGTACCAGAACCTGTTGTTCGCGTTGGTCTACAACGCCTTGGGCGTGCCGATCGCGGCGGGAGTGCTCTATCCGTTTTTCGGGATTCTGCTGTCCCCGCTGATTGCCGCCGCGGCGATGTCGTTGAGCTCCGTCTCGGTCGTGAGCAATGCGCTGCGCCTGCGATCAGCCTAGCCTTCGACAAGTAATGCGCGTACGCGTGCCGCGATGAGCGGATTCACGTCGATGTTGTTGCTCGCGTGCGGGATCGTATTGCAGGTCACCACCTGCGTCGCGCCTGCTCTCTGCAGCGACTCGTAGGCGTCGCCCGCGAAGACGGCGTGTACGCCGACGCAGACCGGCGGCCGGGCCGCGGTGCTGCGCAGGCGCGCGACCGCGGCACTCATGGTGCGCGCGGTCGAGATGATGTCGTCGACGAGGACCGGCGTGCGGTCGGCCCACCGCTCCAGCCGCGGCACCGAGACCTCGACCTCGCGATCGCCGCGGCGTGTCTTTTCCAGCACCACGTAGGGCGCTCCGGCGTCGGCCGCGACTTCGCCGACCCATTGCGCGCTCTCCTGGTCCGGGCCCACCAGCAACGGCGAGGCCACATTGTCGCGGATCCAGCGCGCGATCAGCGGCGCTGCGTGCACGACCACGCCGGCGATCGAGTACACCGCGGCCAGGGTGGGGTGCCGGTGCAAGTGCGGGTCGATGGTGACGATCCAATCCAGGGAGGCAGATAGGACGCGACCGAAGCTCGCGGAGGTGATCGCCTCGCCGGGCTGGAAGCGCGCGTCCTGACGCATGTAGCCGAGATACGGCGCCACGACGCCGACCCGCCGCGCGCCAAGCTCGCGCGCGGCGTCGGCGGCGAAGACGAGCGGCAGCGCCTTGGCGTCGGGATCGTGCAAGCCGCAGACGAGCACGACCTCGCGCCCCGAGACGTCCGCGTCGAGCCGCACATACGATTCGTTGTCCGGAAAACGATGCAGCACCAGTGCACCCGTATCGCCGCCGACCGCGTGCGCGATCGCCTGTGTCAGCGAGTCGTGGCCAGGAAAGCCGAAGACGATCGCGTTCACGCGACGCCCTCGACGCGGACGATATCAGGCTGGCTGAGGATATAGTCGAAAGCGTAGGCGAGTTCGCCAGGCGCCTCCGCGTGCACCACGAAGAGCGGCTGGCCGATCTCGACCGTCGTCCCCAGCGGGGCGAGGAACTCGAGCCCGGCGGCGCTCGCCTGCGGCGCGCCCGCGAGCTTCGCGACGCGCGCGAGCCGCCGATTGTCGATGCCCGCCACCCGACCGCGCCGCGTCGCGAGCAGTGGCCGCGTGAACGGAGCTTCGGGAGGCGTGCGCAGGCCACCTTGCGCCGCGCAGATCGCCTGGAATTTCCGCCATGCCCGTCCGTCGTCGAGGATCGCGCGCGCCGCCTGTGCGCCGGTTCCTGCCGGAGAGACACCCGCAAGTTCGAGGATCCTGCCGGCGAGCGTGAGCGCCCGATCGCACAGGTCCGCGGGCGCGGAAGCGTCAGCCTGTAATACGGCAAGCACGTCGCGCGCTTCGAGTGCCGGGCCGATGCCGCGGCCGACCGGTTGCGCGCCGTCGGTGACGCACACCTCGACAATGAGTCCGATCGCGCGCCCGACGCCCTCGAGGCGCTTGGCCAAACGCGTGGCCGCCGCGCTCGATCGCACCTTCGCCGTCGGGCCGACCGGCATGTCGATGACCACGTGCGTTACGCCCGCGGCCGCCTTCTTGGACAAGACCGACGCGACGAGTTGTCCCTCGCTGTCGAGGTCGAGCGGCCGCTCGACCTGGATGATCAGATCGTCGGCCGGGCTCACGCCCACCGAGCCGCCCCAGACGATACAACCGCCTTCGCGCTCGACGACCCGGCGCATCGCCGCGGTATCGAGCGCGACCGGCGCCAGCGTCTCCATCGTGTCCGCAGTGCCGGCCGGCGAGGTGATCGCGCGCGACGAGGTCTTGGGGATGATGAGGCCGGCGGCCGCGACGATCGGCACGACCAGCAACGTGGTACGGTTGCCAGGCAGGCCGCCGACGCAATGCTTGTCCATCACCTCAGCGTATGGCCAGCGGATCCGCTCGCCCGCGTCGATCATCGCCCGCGTGAGCGCGATGGTTTCGTGCAGGTCGAGCCGGTCGCCCGCGCACGCAGTGACGAAAGCCGCCAGATGCAGATCGGAGTAGTACCCGGCGACGATGTCGCGCACGATCTCGCGCATCGACTCGCTGCCGAGCCGGTGTCCATAGACCTTGGCCCGGAGATGACTCAACGATTCGACCGGGGGCGGATGCGATACGACAATGGTGTCGCCATTGCTCGCCCCGAGCGCCTGCCAGGCGACGTTCGACAGGCTCGCCTCGCCCTCGTCGAGCAGGTTCCCCGTGACCATGTACAGCGTGGCGACCAGCTTCCGCTCGCCGAGCGCGACCTGCACCCGCGATTGAATGGTCAACCCGACGGCGCGGCAGATATGGCAATCGGCGCGCATGAAAATCACCGGCTCGCGGTAGCTGTCGATGCCGAGGTGGCGGAGCGTCAGCGCATTGCGCTCGGCGTGATCGCCGGCAGGTGCGCCGCCTTCCGGAAGAGGCGGGTTCATGTCAG
>JBGPYP010000393.1:0-2324 GCA_041493285.1 Casimicrobiaceae bacterium | reverse complement strand
TCCCGGTCTTGCCCGCGACCGGGATGCCGGCCGGAGGCAGCGGCGGGCGGTATGCGCTCTCGGAGAGTGCGCGCACCTGCGCCTTGGCAACCCAGAGCAGCTCGTACGGGTTGAAGATGACGACGTCGGCCGGCCTGAGATATCCGAGATCGCGGGCGTCCAACGCGCTCTTCGACACGGTCGCCATCGCGACCTGCTGAAAGTACGTGCGCAGGAACGGGAATTGATCGAGCTGGCCGCCGGCAGCCCCCCGCGCGACTTCCTGGGCCGCGCGCGTGGCCAGTTCCTTGCTTCCGCCGCCGGCGGGGAGCAACCCGACGCCCGCCTCGACTAGGCCGATGTAGGACTCGAGCGCCGCGACCGCGCGGTCGCAATGCATGGTGACCTCGCAGCCTCCGCCGAGCGCCATCCCGCGCACCGCGGCGACCGTCGGAATCAGACTGTAGCGCAGCCGCTGCGAGGCCTGCTGGAACTTGGCGACGACCGCCTCGACCTCGTCCCAGCGGCCCGCCTGCACGGGCGAAGCGAGCGACGCGAGATTGGCGCCGAGCGAGAACGGCTCCTTGGTCTGCCAGACGACGAGGCCGCGCCAGTTTCTCTCGGCCTCGGCGATCGCCGCGAGCAGACCGTCGAGAACCCCGTCGCTGATCGTATTCTGCTTGGTCTTGAACGACACGATCGCGATATCGTCGCCGGTATGCCACACGCGCACGGCGTCGGTCTCCAGGATCGTCGTGCCGGGCGCGGGCTTTTCGCCAAGGATCGGATCCGGGAGATACTGCCGCGCATAGACCGGCAACGCAGACCGCGGCCGGAAGCTTCCGGTCGTTGCCGAATAGGCGCCCGTGGGCGCGTGCACGCCGGCAGCCGCGGGTCCTTCGCTCACCCATTGGGGCAGCGGTGCGGAAACAAGCGCCTTGCCCGCGGCAATATCCTCTGCGACCCATCGCGCGATCTGTTTCCAGCCAGCGGCCTGCCAGGTTTCGAACGGGCCCATCTGCCAGCCGAAACCCCAGCGAATCGCAAAGTCGACATCGCGCGCGTTGTCTGCGATCGTCGCCAGGTGATACGCGCAATAGTGGAAAAGATCGCGAAAAATCGCCCATAGGAACTGCGCCTGCGGGTGCGCATGCGCGCGCAACTCTCCGAACTGCTCGCCGGGTGTCGGGAGCGCCAGGATCGCGGCGACGCCGGGGTCGATTTCGCCCGCCGACGGCCGGTAGCCCCCCGTGGCCGGATCGAGAACCTGAATGTCCCTCCCCACCTTCTGGAAGAATCCGGCCTTGGTCTTCTGGCCGAGCGCCCCCTTGTCGATGAGCGCCTTGAGCCACGACGGCGGCTGGTAGTACTTGTGCCAGGGATCGTCCGGAAGCGTGTCGTCCATGGTCCGGATCACGTGCGCCATCGTGTCCAGGCCGACGACGTCGCAGGTCCGGTAGGTCGCGCTGCGCGCGCGGCCGATCGCGGGCCCGGTCAGCGCGTCGACGACGTCGAATCCGAGTCCCAGCCGCTCGGTGTGCACCATCGTCGACACGATCGAGAAGACGCCCACCCGGTTGGCGACGAAATTCGGCGTGTCCTTCGCGCGCACCACGCCCTTGCCGAGCGTTGTGACCAGGAGCGTCTCGAGTTCGTCGAGAAGCCCCGTTTCGGTGTCGCGGTGGGCGATCAGCTCGACCAGGTGCATGTAGCGCGGCGGGTTGAAGAAGTGGATCCCGCAGAAGCGCGGCCGCAGCGCAGCCGGGCACGCCTGCGCCAACGCATCGATCGACAGCCCCGATGTATTGCTGGCGAAGATCGCCTGCGCGCCGACATGCGGCGCCACCTTCTCGTAGAGCGCCTTCTTCCAGTCCATGCGCTCGGAGATCGCCTCGATCACGAGATCGCAGCCGGAAAGCAGCGCGAGATGCTGGTCGTAGTTTGCCGGCGTGATGCCGGCGGCGCGGTCCTTCGCCGCCAGCGGCGAGGGCTCGAGCTTCTTTAGATTCTCGATCGCCTTCAGCACGATGCCGTTCGGATCGCCCTCCTTGGCCGCGAGGTCGAACAAGAGCGCCGGGACCCCGGCGTTGGCGAGATGCGCCGCGATCTGGGCGCCCATGACGCCGGCACCCAGGACGGCGGCTTTACGAACAAGGAACCGTGCTTCGGGCATTCGGTGCGACGTTCCCTCAAAAAAGCGCGCCGCGGCAGGAGCCGCGGCGCCGAGGGTTCGGTTGTCAGCTCGCAGCGGTCACTTGGCCGTGTACGTCAGCTGCAGCCCCACAATGTTTACGCCGTTCTTGTACGACCCGCTGATCAAGCCGTTGGCAGCGGTGCTTCCCGCG
>JBGPYP010000269.1:0-3774 GCA_041493285.1 Casimicrobiaceae bacterium | reverse complement strand
TCTCTGGGACCGCGTGACGCTCGGCCGGGTGGTTGATTTCCTGCTTTTCCACTGGGAGCGTTGGTACTATCCTGCCTTCAATGTCGCCGACAGCGCGATCACCATCGGCGCCGCGCTGCTGATCTTCAGCAGCTTCCGGCGGCGCCGCGACGGGCCGGCGGCGGCGCACTGACATGACGGACATGGACGTCGTTCTCGCCAACCCCCGCGGTTTCTGCGCCGGCGTCGATCGCGCGATCGCCATCGTCGCGCAGGCGCTCTCGCAGTTCGGCGCGCCGATCTACGTGCGCCACGAGGTCGTGCACAACACGTTCGTGGTCGATGCCTTGCGACGCAAAGGCGCGGTCTTCGTCGATCAGCTCGCCGACGTCCCGGCTGGCGGCACCGTGGTCTTCAGCGCGCACGGCGTGTCGCAGGCAGTACGCGCCGAAGCTGAGGCGCGCGGTCTGACGGTGTTCGACGCGACCTGCCCACTGGTCACCAAAGTGCACGTCGAGGTGGCCAAAATGCGCGAGCACGGACGTGAGGTCATCATGATCGGCCACGCCGGCCACCCCGAGGTCGAGGGCACGATGGGCCAAGCCACCCGCGGCATCTATCTGGTCGAGTCGGCGGCCGACGTCGAGCGCCTGGAGATCCGCGACCCGGCGAACCTGGCGTACGTCACCCAGACGACGTTGTCGATCGACGACGCGGCTGCCGTGGTCGCCGCGCTGCGCCGGCGCTTCCCGCAGATCGTCGGGCCCAAAAAGGACGACATCTGCTACGCGACCCAGAACCGGCAGGACGCGGTCAAGCTCCTCGCGCCTCAGTGCGACGTGGTCATCGTCGTCGGCAGCCCCAACAGCTCGAACTCGAATCGCCTGCGGGAAGTCGCGGCCAAGCGCGGCGCACCAGCGCACATGATCGATCGGGCCGACCAGTTGCGCACCGAATGGCTCGCCGGCAAGCGTCGTGTCGGGGTGACCGCAGGCGCCTCGGCCCCGGAGGTGCTGGTTGAGGAAGTGATCGCGCGCCTGAAAGCGCTCGGCGCGGCGAGCGTCACCGAGCTGGGTGGCATCGTCGAGAAGGTCGTCTTTCCGATGCCCAAGGGCCTTGCCGGACAGAACCACGAGACCCGCGCGTCGTTGCAGACGTCGCCGCGTTCGGCGCCCCGTAAGTGACTCCCGAACTCAGGTTACGGCGACGTACTCGTAGAGCTCGAATCCGGGACCCTGTTCGACGAGCTTGGTCAGCACGGCGGTCTCGATGCGGTCGCCCTGCCGCAGCGAAATCGCCTGCTCGAGCTCGAAGTTCTTCGCCGGCAGCAACACCATCGACGGCGCTCCGTCCTGACCTTCTTCGGGCAGCACGACCGCCAGAACGAGCGGTCTGGCGGTAGACTCCTCGGCGCGCGCGGCGGCCGCCTGCGGATTGTCGGTCAACAGCTCACACCCGAACTCCAGCCCGCTCCCACGCAGCGTATTCCTGAACCAGCGCACCATTGCGACCTGCAGCGCGTTGCGGCCTTCGACGCGCAACGCGATCAGATCGCCGATGCGGAGCGGCGCGTGAACGGTGTCGATCTGGCGCAGGGCATAGCCCGCGGGCGTGTGGTTGATCACCTGGCAGGCGTTCATCGTCGGCAGACCTGGCGGCACGCCGGCGATCTCCGGGTGCACACCGCGGCTGTACTGCCAAATGCCGGGGAGCCCGGCGCACATCACCACGCGCGCCCTGGACGGCAGCCGGTTGAACTGCCGCGCCGGTGGAATCGCCCACTGCCGCAGCAGGCGCCTCAGCAGCGCCATGTAATCGGTCTTCGCGCCCTGATCGCCGCCCATCGACGGCGGCGGCAACCCTCCGGCTTCGAGCGCACGCAGTTGCTCCTGGATCTGGAAGGCGAGATCGAAGGTCAGCAGGAACAGCTTGCTGCCGTCGACATTGCCGCCCTTGTTGGCGGAGAACGGCGGAAAGTCGTGGCCGACCGGCACGATCGCGACCGCCTTGGCCAGCCGATGCACCGGCGCCACATCGGTGATCCGCGCCCAGTGCGCATGCTCCTGCAGGTATTGAACGACCTGCCCGAGCTGCCCGGGCTTGAAGCCATAAGGGTTCGCCAGCGCAAGCAGCAGCGCCTGCACGTAGTGTCGCTCGGGCGTGGCCTCCGCCGAGTCGCTGGCGATCGGCGTCATCTGCAGGTTGCGCTGGTGCGCGAAGAGGTAGATCGCGTGCGCGTCGTGCCAGGTGCGCGGCGGTACCGGGGCGTAGGACTGGTAACTGTTGATCAGGATCCGGCTTGTGCACTGGAGGCAGCGATGGATCAGCGCCACGAGAAGGCGATTGCTGGACAGGATGAGACGCTTGTCCGCCTCGCGCGCGAGCAGGTGCTTGTACGCGGTCGCGAGCTCGGTCGCGAGCGTCAGCGCCGCCTTGGCCGCTTCGAGTGCGTTGCCGGTCAAGGGATGCTGGGCGCGGGCGAAGTGGCGTTCCAGATTCGGCCAAAGGCTGAGCGCGGTTGCGTAGTAGCGTTCCGCAAGCTCGAGCCGGCGTGCTTCCGACACGGCGACGCGGTTGGTCGCGGCCAGCGCATCGCCGATGACGCCCGCGGCCTCGATCGGGTCGCGTTTGAGCGTCTCCTCCAGCCACGGCTGGACGCGCGCCGGCCGCGTCTCGGGCGGATTCGCCGGGCGCGTTTCTACGGTAGGCAGGCTCAGGGCCAGAGTCATGACATCGGCATTGTTGGGCTTGGCGGTCCGATTGTAGACGATGCGCCCGGGTTTGGAGCCCCTATCCGCCGTCCAGAAACGTCGCGACCGGCGCGATCTGCTCCGCCGTGAGCAGCATCGGCGCGTGGCCGACGCCCGGGAATTCGATTACTCGCGGCGCCGGGCCGCGCGCGCGCATCGCGGTGGCGGTTTCCCTGGAGAGCAGGTCGGACTCGGCGCCGCGCAGCAGCAGCGTCGGACAGCGAATGGCGTCCCACACCGGCCACAGGTCGCCGCCGGCCCCCGCTGTGCTGCGGAAGGGTACCGCGATGCCGGGATCGTACTTGAGCCGCCAGCGGCCGTCCGCGGTCTGGCGCGCGGTGGTCCGGGCGAGCTCCGCCCATTGCGCGTCGGTCAACGCACCGAACGGCGCGGAAACTTCGCGGATATGCGCTTCCAACGCCGCGAAGGTCTCGAACACCGGATCGAGGCCGACGTAACCGGCAATACGTGTGAGCGCCACAGGCTCAATCATCGGCCCGATGTCGTTGATCACCAGCCGTGTCACCGGCGAATCCTTCTGGGCCGCCATCAGCATTCCGAGCAGGCCGCCCATCGACGTGCCCACCCAGGCGACCCGTTCGACGCCGGCATGCGCAAGCATGACGGTCAGCGCGGTCAAATAGGTTGGAAAAACGTAATCGCGCGCGTCCGGGAGCCACTCGCTGTCGCCGCGACCCGGCATGTCGGGGCAGAGCACGCGAAAGCGATCGGCGAGCGCCGCTGCCAGCGCATCGAAATCGTGCCCGTTGCGGGTCAGGCCGTGCACACACGCGACCACGCGAGCGCTTTCGGGATGGCCCCAGTCGCGATACGCGACGCGGTGAAAACCGTGTGCGCTTAGGCTGTGGAAGGTCCGTTGGCGTGGTTGGAGCATGGGCGAGCGTTGCGTCTGGTGCGGCACATCGTCGACGAAAAGCCGAACACCGTCAATGCACCCAGTAAGCCCCCTCAAGCAAGCTCAGGCGGAAACAGCGGCTGATAGCGCAGGCCGTCGCGCGCGAGGAACGCGTCGATTTCGTCGCGC
>JBGPYP010000307.1:0-3281 GCA_041493285.1 Casimicrobiaceae bacterium | reverse complement strand
TGGACGAGCACCTTTAACCCATTGGCAAGGGTCGCGCTTCGCACGTGTGCGCCCTGCCGAGCGTCTTTACTCACGGCTCGTGGGACCCCACTTTTTCTACTGCGCCGGGGCCCCACCCCCGGCGCTCATGGCTCAAGGCTGTCACTCGCGCTCGCTCGGGCCGCAGGCGCTACCCTCGAGCGTAGACTCTCGGGCTCGGCAGAGGTTTAACCGCCGAGCTCGCCGAGACCGCAGAGAAATCCTAGGCTCTGCATGCTCAGCGGCCTCTGCGTTGATCGTCTCATCCCCCTGATACCGGCGGGAGAAACGCAATCTCGTCGCCGTCGCGGACCACGCGGTCCATCCGTGCGTAATCGGCATTGACTGCGCTCGAAATCGACCGCCCGTACGGTGCCAGGTCGGGGAACTCGCCCGCCAATTCCTGCCACACAGCGCCAATCGTCGTGCCCGGCGCGAAGTCGCGCGCCAGCTCAGACCGACCGACGATGTCGCGCAGCCGGGCGAAGAGCCGCACGGTTACGCGCATGCGAGCCGCTCCGCCTCGGCGCGGGCCCGCGCGTCTTCCGGATCGGCGGTCGCTCCCTCGATCCAGACGTCGCCGCCCTCGAAGAACTCGCGCTTCCAGATCGGCGCGATCTGCTTCACGCGCTCGATCCCGTAGCGGCAGGCGGCGTACGCGTCCGCGCGATGGGGAGACGCCGCCGCGATCGCCACGCTTGCTTCGCCGATCTCCAACCGCCCGACCCGGTGGTGCAGCGCCAATCGTGCGCGCGGCCATCGGAGGCGCGCCTCCTCGACGATTCGCTCGAAGGTCTTCAGCGCGAGCGGCTCGTACGCTTCGTACTCCAAGTATCGGACGCTTCGGCCGAGGTTGTGGTTGCGCACGAGGCCGAGAAACGTCACCACCGCGCCGTCGGCTCCGGCCGAGGCGCCGGCGCTGACCGCCGCGACGAGCCGGTCGAGATCGAGCGGCTCCCGGCCGATCGCCAGAAGCGGAGTCGTCACCCTTTCAGTATACGAGGATCGCAGGGCTGAAGCCCTGCGCCACACGTTGATGTGGGTCCGGCTGAAGCCGGACACCACGTGCAGAGGTCCCTTTCAGGCGGACCGTGTCTGCCAAAAATGATCGAGCGGGCCGTGGCCGTGACCGATCGCGAGCGCGTGGCGGATGGCGCCGGCGACGTACTGCTGGGCACGCGCCGCCGAGTCGGCGAGCGGGTGTTCGAGCGCGAGGTTGGCCGCCACCGCCGACGCGAACGTGCAGCCGGTCCCGTGCGTGTGCGGCGTGTCGATGCGCGAGGTCCGAAACTCGGCGAACGTGCGGCCGTCGAACAGCAGGTCGACCACCTCCGCACCGGTGCCATGCCCGCCCGTCACGATCACCGCCGAGGCCCCCATCTCGTGAATCCGTCGGGCGGCGTCGCGGGCATCGCCGGGCGACCGAATCCGCAGGCCGCTCAGCGCTTCGGCTTCCGGAATGTTCGGCGTGACGACCAGCGCGCGCGGCAGCAGCTCGGCGCACAACATCTGCACGCCGTCGGCATCAAGGAGTCGGTCGCCGCTCTTCGAGACCATGACCGGATCGACCACCAGCATCGGCAGATCGAGCTCTTCAATCGCGGCGGCGACGGCCTCGATGATGGCGGCGGTCGCGAGCATGCCGGTTTTCGTCGCGTGAATCTGAATGTCCCCGGCGACGGCTTCAATCTGCGCGGTGACCAGATCGGCCGACAGCGCGAACGATCCGGTGATGCCGACCGTGTTCTGCGCGGTCACGGCGGTGATCGCGCTCGTGCCGTAGACGCCGAACGCGGCAAACGTCTTGAGATCGGCCTGAATGCCGGCGCCGCCGCCCGAGTCGCTGCCCGCAATGGTCAACACTGTACGCATACGTCCAGATCCGGCCGTGCAGCCGAGGCTCGTCGCCTCCGCGACGCGCGCCTCAGGGGGAAACGCGCGGGCTCGATCCTTTTCCGAACACCAGCAGGAACTGAAACGGCGGGACCGCTTCCTGCGAGATCAACTGCAGGCCGGCCGCCGCCGCCGCTGTGACGACCGCCTCCGGAGCGACGCGTTCCTCAGGCGAGGGTCCCGGTCCGCCTCCTCCGGGATTGAAGTCGACCACCCCAATGCGGCCCTGCGGCTTCAGCGATCGCTCGACGTTCTTCAAGAGCATCACCGGATCTTCCATTTCGTGATAGGCGTCGACGATGAGCACGGCGTCGATGCCGCGCGGGAGGCGCGGATCCTTCACGGTCCCGAGGATCGTTCGAACGTTGAGCAGGCTCTCGCGCTGCACGCGGCGTCCGATCGCCTCGATCATCTGCGGCTGGATGTCTTCGGCATACACGAGGCCGTTGGGGCCGACGCGGCGCGCGAGGCGAGTCGTAAACCAGCCGCCGCCGGCGCCGAGGTCGGCGACGACCGATCCGTCGGCGATGCCGAGCCTATCCATGATCTGTTCAGGCTTCTGCCACTGTTCGCGATCGGGGCCTTCGAGCAGTCCGAGATCTTGCGGCGGGAAAAGGCGCCCCTTCGGCTTGGCTTGGGCAGGAGGGGCAGGAGGGGCCGGAAGGGCGAGAAGGGAAATGCCCTGGGCCAAAATCGCGAGCACGCACGCGAGCATCGTCGCACTTTTTCTCGTCACGACCTTCCCGCCACTAGCCACCAGCCACTCTTCAGTATACTGCCCGTATGCTGCCTTCATTCTTCGATAGCGTTCTTCAACTGATCGTTCGAACCTCGACCGACCTGCCTCCCGACGTGCGCGCCGCGATGAAAACGGCACTCGGAACGGAGTCGAGCGGGACGCGTGCGTCGCAGGCGCTCACGATCATCGCGCAAAACATCGATCTTGCCGTGGACCACGAGGGCGCGATCTGTCAGGACACCGGCATGCCGACCTTCGAGGTGAAGGTGCCGGTCGGCGCCAATCAGATTTGGATGCGCCAGCAGATCCGCGAAGCGATCGCCGAGGCGACCAAGCGGGGCAAGCTGCGCCCCAACTCGGTCGACTCGATCACCGGCAAGAATTCCGGCGACAACCTTGGCCCCGGCACGCCGATCATTCACTTCGACCAGTGGGAGCGCGACGGGATCGAGATCAAGCTCATTCTGAAGGGTGGCGGCTGCGAGAACACGAACGCGCAATACGCGTTGCCGGTTGAGTTGCCGCATCTTGGCCGCGCGGACCGCACGCTCGAGGGCGTCAGGAAGTGCATCCTCCACGCCGTGTGGCAGGCGCAGGGCAAAGGCTGCAGCCCCGGCGCGGTCGGCGTGTC
>JBGPYP010000006.1:0-22936 GCA_041493285.1 Casimicrobiaceae bacterium | reverse complement strand
CTCATTGGCCAACTGCGGGCGCAGCGAATAGTTCGTACTATTCGCAAGCTGCGCAACAACGCAGAAGGGGTTCTGCGCCGAAACCCGAAGGAACGGGGCTCAGTTGCCAACTGCGCGGGCGATCTGCCGTCGCGCCGCTCGCCCATGGGGCCTGCCATGGGCTTCGCTTCGCTTCGCGCATCTCATCCCGGAAAGCCTCCGTCGCGGCCATGCGGAGCCTGCTCAGAGGTTCCTTAGGCTTCGTCTGCTTCGCCGTGTTTGCCTTTGCATCCGGTAGCGCTGCGGCACAGACCGCGTCCGGCGAATCGAGCGCGCCGCCGCCGCGGCTGAAGCCCGCGCAGAGGCTCGAACCGCCACCGGTCAAGCCGCCGCAGTCGAGCACGGTCTCCAGCGATCGCGAGGCGATCTTCCTGCGCGCCGACCAGCTCGAAGGCACGAGTCAGAAGTGGATCGAAGCGAGCGGCAAGGCGGAGCTGCGCACCCGGCAGCAGACGGTGCTCGCCGACTGGCTGCGTTACGACGTCGAGGCGGACGAAATGTGGGGCAAGGGCAACGTGACGATCCGGCGCGGCATCGACTGGATCACCGGCCCGGAGGCTAAGTTCAAGCGCGACACCGAAGTCGGGTTCTTCACCCATCCGGAGTTTCACGTCGGCGAGAACGGCTCGCGCGGCAGCGCCAGGGAAATCCTGTTCAACGGCCCGAACCGCTACGACATCAAGGATGCGAGCTACACGACCTGCGTGGCGGGCAACGACGACTGGTACCTGCGCGCTGTCGACGTCGATCTCGACCGCTCGCGGCTGGTCGGCACCGCGCACGACGCGACGATCTATTTCAAGGGCGCGCCGGTCCTGTACTCGCCGTATCTGACGTTTCCGCTTTCGAACGAGCGCAAGTCGGGGTTCCTGACGCCGGTCTTCGGCTCGACCTCCAGCCGCGGCCTCGAGATGTCGATGCCGTACTACTTCAACCTCGCACCGAACTACGACGCGACACTGACCCCGCGGCTGATGACCAAGCGCGGGCTGCAGGTCAACGGCCAGTTCCGGTATCTGTTCCCCGACATCGCGGGCGAGGCCGACGCCGAGGTGTTGCCGGATCGGATCACCGGCACGACTCGCTACGGGCTGTCCTGGAAGCACAACGAGACCTTCAGCTCGGTGCCCGGGCTCTCCGGCTACCTGAACCTGCAGAAGGTCTCCGACGACACCTATTTCGCCGACCTGTCTGACCGGCTGGCGATCACTTCGCAGACCAATCTGCCGCGCGAGGGCGGATTCGCGTATTCGCGCGGCCCGTTCGGGATTCTCGCCCGCATGCAGACCTTCCAGACGCTACAGGATCCCAATAATCCGATCACGCCGCCGTACTTTCGCGAGCCGCAGATCCTGGTCACGGTCAATCCGGTCGAGTGGTCAGGCCTCGAATTCGCCGGCAACGGCGAGTACGTGCGTTTCCGTCAGCCGGCGCTCACCAACGCCGACCGCACCGTGCTCTACCCGACGGTCGCGTGGACCAAGCGCGGCAACGCGTGGTTCTTCACCGCGCGGACGGGCCTGCACATGACCACCTACAACCTGGAAGACCCGACCGCGACGGACAGGCACCTAAACCGCATCCTGCCGATCACCAGCGTCGACTCCGGGCTGGTCTTCGAGCGCGACGCCAACTTCTTCGGGCAGAATTTCGTCCAGACGCTCGAGCCGCGCGCGTATTACGTTTACATTCCGTTCCGGCAGCAGAGCCAGATCCCGGCGTTCGACACGGCGATCGACGATTTCAACTTCTCGCAGTTGTTCACCGAAAACCGCTACCTGGGCAGCGACCGCATCGGCGATGCGAATCAGCTTACGCTGGCGGTATCATCACGCCTGCTCGATCCAGCGAGCGGAGAGGAGCGGCTGCGCTTCGCGATCGGCCAGCGCTACTACTTCGAGGATCAGCGCGTGACGCTGACCGAAACGCCGCGGGCCGCGAACACCTCCGATGTGCTCTTCTCCGCCGAGGGCAAGCTGTCGGACACGTGGACCGCGGCCGGCACGTACGAGGTCAACGTCAATCACAAGCAGACGCAGGAGCTCGACCTCGGCGTGCGCTGGCAACCGGCGGCCGGCAAGGTGCTCAACGCGAGCTACCGGTACATCCGCCAGCAGGTCGACCCGACCGGTAATCTCACCCAGTTGAAGCAGATCGATCTCTCCGGTCAGTGGCCGATCAACAACTGGTCGCTGATCGGACGCTGGAACTACTCGCTGGTCGACGGCAAGACGCTGGAGGGCGTGATCGGCGCCGAGTACAATGGCGGCTGCTGGGCGTTCCGCATCGTCGGGCAGCGGCTGACGACAACGACGCAACAGGCGAGCAGCTCGGTGTTCGTGCAGTTCGAGTTGAACGGGCTGGCGCGCCTGGGCACCAATCCGATCGACGTTCTCAAACGCAGCGTGCCCGGCTATCTGACTGTCAATGATCCGAACGTGCAACCGGTTGGCGGTGCGGCGGCCGAATATTTTCCGGGGTTCTAAGTATGTTTGTCCGTAGTCTCCTGTTCGCAACACTCGCACTGGTGGCGACCGCCGTACCGGCGCAGGTAGCGCCATCCGCGCCCGCATCGGCGCAGAAGCCGCCCGCGGCGCCGCAGCGCTCCCTCGCTATCGACCGTGTCGTCGCCGTCGTCAACGACGAGGCCGTCACGCAGTACGAGCTCGACGAAGCCAGGCGCATCGTGCTGCAACAATTGAAGCAGCAGAACGTGCAGCAACCCGCGCCCGACGTGCTCGAGAAGCAGGTCCTGGAGCGCCTGGTCACCGAGCGCGCGCTCCTGCAATTCGCCAAGGAGAGCGGGATCAAGGTGGACGACACGCAGGTCGAGCGCACGATCCAGCGCATCGCGGAGGACAACAAGCTCACGCTCGACGGCCTGCGCCAGGCACTGGCGAAGGACAACATCTCGTACGCCAAGTACCGCGACGACGTACGCAACGAGATCATCGTCCAGCGTGTGCGCGAGCGCGAAGTCGACAACCGGATCACCGTGAGCGACGCCGAGGTCGAGAACTATCTGGCGACGATCAAGGCGCAGAGTGGAGGCGACGCGGAGTACCGTTTGGCACACATCCTCGTCATCGTCCCCGAGCAGGCGAGCTCGGAGCAGATCGAAGCCAAGCGGCGCCGTGCCGAGGAGGCGCTCAAGAGCATTCGAGACGGCGCGGACTTTGGCCAAGTGGCCGCCGGTTTTTCGGACGCGAGCGACGCGCTGTCCGGCGGCAACCTCGGCTGGCGCCCCGGCGCGCGGCTGCCGACGGCGTTCGCCGAGCTGGTGCGCGGCATGAAGGTGGGCGAGGTGTCCCCGGTGCTGCGCAGCGCGGCCGGGTTCCACATCGTGAAGCTGCTCGACCGGCGCAGCCGCACCGAGCCGGCGGTCGTCGATCAGACGCACGCGCGGCACATCCTGATCCGCGTCAACGAGGTCACCTCGGAGGCCGACGGCAAGGCCAAGATCGATCGCCTCAAGGATCGGCTCGACTCCGGCGCCAAGTTCGAGGATCTGGCCAGGCTCAATTCCGAGGACGCGAGCTCGGCCAAGGGCGGTGACCTCGGCTGGATCAATCCCGGCGATGTGGTGCCCGCGTTCGAGGAAGCGTTGAACAAGCTCGCCATCAACCAGGTATCGGCGCCGGTTCGCACACCCTTCGGTTGGCACCTGATCGAAGTGCTGGAACGGCGCAAGCAGGACGTGACCGCCGACCGCGAGCGCATGCAGGCGCAGCTCGCAATTCGCCAGCGCAAATCCGACGAGGCCTTCCAGGACTGGGTTCGGCAGACGCGCGACCGGGCGTATGTCGAAGTGCGGCTCGATGATCGGTAGCCGCCCCGGCGCATGAATGCCGGCGCGGTGTTCGCCGAGCCGCTCGTCGACCTCGGCGCGGACAACCCGGCTTTCGCCGGCATTAAGACGCCGCTAAGCGCGCTCGGCGCGACCAAGATCGGCGTGACCGAGCAGTTCCTGGAACGCGCCGAGGAATATCACCGCAGCTATCTCGACCTCGACTACTGGCGTTTTCTGCTCGGTCACGCGGTCGAGGCTGCCGGCCTGCGCGACGACCCTGCGACCGTGATCGATATCGGGTCGGGCTCGGGGAATTCGGTGATCCCCCTGGCCGACCGCTTCCCGCGCGCCGAGATCGTCGCCACCGACATCAGCCCGCAGCTCCTCGCGATCCTGCGCGACTTCCTGCGCGGACGGCCGGACCCCGAGCGTTTTGCGCTGGTGTGCGTCGATGCCACCGCCGCCGCGTTTCGGGAGGGCGTCGCCGACCTCGCGGTGGGCGCGGCGATCCTGCATCACGTCCTCGATCCGGCGCGAGTGATCGCGTCGTGCTTCCGGGCGCTGAAGCCTGGCGGCTGGGCGATCTTCTTCGAGCCGTTCGAGGCCGGCAACACGATTCTCAAGCTGACCTATCAGCGTATCCTGGCGCAGGCATCACCTGCGGAAAGAGCGACCGAGGCGATGCGCTTCCTGGAGCGCATGGTCACGGACTACGCGATCCGCCAGCGTCCGAAGTCCGACCCGATCTTCCGAGATCTCGACGACAAATGGCTGTTCACGCGCACGTACTTCGAGCGGATCAGGGCCGAGCAGGGATGGGCCGAGCTCATCACTTATGGCCTCAACCTGTGTGCGACGCCGCTGCGCAACCAGGCCGCGGTTCATCTCAGGCTGGGCTTGCAGGCGACACCTGACGCGCTGCCGGCGTGGGCGTGGGTGGTGATCGACGAGATGGACGCTGGCGTGTCCGAGGACCTCAAGCAGGAGTGGGTACAGGAGGGCGCGGTTCTGTTCCGCAAGCCGCCTCGTCCGTAGCGCCGATCGCGCGCTCAGGCGACCGCCGGCAGAATGGCGACGTTGAACGCGCGCTCGACGAGCCAGATCCCGGCGATCGTCGCGATCAGCGCCGATCCGCCTGCGAGCACGACGCGGCGATAGGTCCAGGTGCCGCGCAGCCAGAAGGCCGCCGGCAGGAACGCGCCGACGATCGCGAGCTGTCCCAGCTCGACGCCGGCGTTGAAGCCGAACAGCGACAGCGCGAGCGAGCCGGTCGGCAGGCCGAGATCGCGCAACGCGCCGGCGAACCCGAAGCCATGGATCAGCCCGAACCCAAACGCGGCCAGCCAGCGCCCGTGCCTCACGATGGGCACGACGTTGTTGACCGCCGCGAGGACGACCGAGAGCGCGATTCCCGACTCGACCCAGCGCGATGGAAGCGCGACGACCTCGAGCGCTGCGAGCGTGAGCGTGATCGAATGCGCGACCGTGAACGCGGTGACGATCCTCGCGACGTCCCAGAACGCGCCGCGGAAGCTCTCTGCCGGCTGCCAGACGCCGTCGCGGCGAAGCAGCACCGCAGGCAGCAGGAGCGAGAGCAGGAACAGGATGTGATCGAAGCCTCGGCAGATATGCCAGACACCTTCGTGCACGTACACAGCGAGCTGCTGCCAGCGCGTGCCTGCGCCTAGCCTCTGCGAGCGGCCGTCGGTGCTGAAGATCACGCTGTAGTTGCGACCGTCCTCGACGTATTGCAGCAACCCGCGATGGGTGGGATCGACGTCGAAGAGCAGGCGGTATTCGACGGCGAGGACAGGATCCGGCTTTGGGCACGCACCGGTCAGTCGCAGGACCGCGTAAGCGCCGTCGCTGTGGTCGTCGATGAGCGCGTCGGCGGCGCCCAGCGAGCACACCACGTCGCCTGAAACAACGGCGAGTCGAGATAGAGCGTATGCGGAGATCGCCGCGTTCTTTGCGCGCACTTCGCCCCACGTGATCTCGCCGTCGCCGTTTGCGTCGAGCGCGATCGCCGCGTCGAGGTCGCGCAGCGCGATGTCCCACTGGCCGGCAATCTCCGCGCCGTGCCGTTCGAGTGTCAGATAGCTGTCGCTCGGCTTGTGCGCGGCGGCTGCGGACGCGAAGAGCCAGAGGAGGAACACTAGAAACGTTTTCATCGTGTTTCGAGCAGCGCGTTCAAGGTCGTGTCCTCGAGCCGGTTGCGGCGCGCCCAATCGCTCGCCTCGCGCAGCGCGGCCGGGTCGCCGGCGGCCTTCGCCGCTGCGGCGAGGATGCGCAGATCGGCGCTCTCGCGCTGCACTTTCCAGTTGTCGCGTGCCAGCCTCAGCGCAGCGGCTGGGTCGCCGGCGAGTTCGAGGGCGTAGCGCGCCTCCTCGCGCCGGTGCAGACTGTCGCCGCGCCGCCGCGCCGCGTCGAAGCGATCCTTAAGCTCGGTTCGATGCGCGGCGAATGCCGCCTGCGCCTCGGGGAGGCGCGCTTCCGCCAGCGCGAGCCGCAGCAGGAGGCTGTCGTTGCGCGGATAGTTCCTGAGCAAAGGGACGACCTTCGCGGGGCGGTTCTGTTCGAGCAGGAAGTCGGCGTACGCGCCGAGCAGGTACGGATCGCGCGGGTCGAGCGAGAGCGCGGTGCGAAAGTGGGACTCGGCGGCCGCAGCATCGCCGCGGCGTTGCGCGATTTCGCCGGCGAGCGTGGCTCCCCACTCGGCAAGGTCGGCGCTGTTGCGCGCCGCGGCGGGGGCCGCGAGCGCGGCTGCGAGCGCGCGGTACGCGGACGTGGCCTCGCCGGACACGCTGGCCGGCGCGGCGTCGCAGGCGATCGCGACCAGCGGCACCGTCAGCGGTGCGACACGCGCGCAATCGGTGCGCGCTTGCGCGTAGCGCCCTTGGACAGTGAGGACGGTCGCGCGCGTGAGCAGCGCTTGGCCGTCGTTCGGATTTCGGGCGATCAGTCGATCGAGGTCGGCGAGCGCACCATCGAAATCGTGCGTGCTTTGCTTGAGCGTGGCGCGCAGCAGCAGCGCGGGTGCGGGAGGGTTCGGCTCGGTCCACCAGGGCATCAGCGCGGCCTGCGCCTGGCCGAGGAAGCGCGGGTCGCCGGTTTCGCGCGCCGCCTCGATCGCGCGCCGCGCGACTCGGGCCGCAAGCACAAGATCGTTCGGATTCCGATCGAGCGCTGCGCGTAACCGCTTGACGTCGCGTAGCGACGGATCGGTTTTTTCCGGCAGGCGTTCCAGCACCACGCCGTCGTCGGCCGGAAGGTACGGCTTCGCGGACGCGGGTGCGCCGACGAGCAGCGCCAACGCCAGCATCAAGCAGCTCCGAACGGCACTCACGCGGTAATGTCCCTGTTTGCGGCGACGAGCGGCCCGGACGTTGCGCCCGGGCCGCTGCATCCTCTATCTCGCAGCGCGCTTGATCGCGTTGTCCGGATTCGGCGAGCCCGGCAGCGGGTGCTGCAGGTACGGGAACGCCTCGGGGAAATAGCCGGCGTGGATGAACGCACCGTCGGTGTAGTGCAGGGAACCGGCCGGTGCGTCGGCCGGCTTGCAGCCTCCGAGGTTTAGCGTACACAACACGCCCATCGCCACGCGCAGCTCGATGTCGACGACGTCGTCTCCGGGCCGGCGTCCGTTCGGGAACCCGGCATTGTCGCCGCCGAGCACGCCGAGGCGGTTCTGCTGCGCGGCCGGCACGGCGGGGATCGCGGTGTTGAGTCGCAGCATCTCCGACGGTGTCACGTTCGTCGGCTGGTTCAGCCCTTGGACGCCGGTGAGGAACGCGGCGACCAGATCGGTGCGCGGGAAATTCGTCGGTGCCTTGACGCCTGCGCCACCGAACAGGATCTCGAGCAATGCCGGGAGCGTCGGGTTGGTCACGTAATCGGCGAACTGCGCATCGTCCTTCGGCTCGCTGTTGTTGAACTTGTTCTTGTCCTTGAGCCCGATGACGACTTCGTTGACCAACGGCATGCCCAGGCGCGAGATCTGCGCGTATCCACCGGAGGTTTGCTGCGCGCCGTCGAGACCCGGGAGCACCGTGCCCAGCGCACGGCTCGCGGGCAGGCTTGCCGTCGTCCATCCGCCGATGATCGTACCCTTGCCTTGCGTCAGGCACGCGGTCGGGACTTCCAGCTCGATTGCTGTGACGTTCGCATCCACGATCGAGTCGACCGTGGCGAATTCCGCGGCCGGGTTGAGCTCGGTGGCCGGGTATTTGATGTTGACCAGGTCGAAGGTCTCGCCGAGGTTGACGACGAACGGGTCGCGGCGCTGGCCGACGAAGACGCGGCCGATGGTGTCGCAGCCGGGAATGCGGATGTCCCAGACGTGCTTGTTGGCGTAGGCGAGATAGTTCGAGATCGTCTTCATGCCGATGTTGTCGGCCGGCTTGTCGAACGTCGTCGTGCCCTTCGTGGTGTTGACGACCGGTTGCGGCGTGCCGGTGGCGCGCGGTCCATAGATCACGCTGATCGTGTAGGCCTCGTGCACGTTGAGCGCCGACGAGTTCGGGGCCGCGACGTCCGCCGAGCCGTTCTGCACCAGCGGGATCGATACCTTCTTGCCCCCGATGGTGAGCTGATTGTCGTCGAGCGTGTTCTGGAACTTGAACTGGAAGGTGATGTTCTCGACCGCGCCGCTGTCGTTGACGATGTGAATTTCGTATAGCGCGGTCGGGTCGAGATGGAAGTAGTTCGGGCCGCCGTACGCGTCCTGCAGCGGCAGATAGTTGGCGACGAGCGTCACGTAACCGCTGCGCCCCGCCTCGTAGCTGTTGAACATATAGAAGTCGGTGGCGTCGACTTGCGGCATGGTGGCGATGAACGGCGCCTCGCGATGGCTCGACGCTTGCGCCGGGCCGCTCCACGGCGCGACGAGGGCGGCGGCGAGCAAAGCCGCCGCGATCGCCTTCGGCACCGGGCGTTGCAGAGTTTCAGCAGACATGGAATGACTCCTCGAACATTCGTCGATCAATGGCGAACGGGGCGTCGCCCCGACGCCGGCAGCCGCCCGGACGCCGCAGCGCCGATGGGACTGGGCGTCGCGGTTCAGGCCGTAGGCCGATATACGGGAGGGGCGCGCCGCTGGATGCGGCGGACGTGCTAGCGCGACGCTGCCAGCGGGTAGAGCGCGATGTGACGGATGCGTGTCGGTGCCGCGGCGCGAAGTCGGAGCGTGATGCGGACCTGGTCCGCGGCGGCGAGCGTCGCCGGCCAGATCAACGGGACCGAGAGGCCGGCGGGCGTCGTGGCGAGCCCAAGTGCGCCTCGAGGCGGCCCCAGCGCGATCCAGGCGCCGGAAGGCGAACGCGCCTCGACCGCGACAGAATCGACAGCGGCGGCGTCGACGCCCAGGACGAGGAGATCGGTCTCACCGCGCGCCAGCGCGAGCGGCGAAGGGGAGACGAGCACAGGGGCGCCGTCGCGCGGCACGACGTCGACGTAGCCGTTGCCGGCAACGAGGCCTGCTCCATCCGCGGCGGTCCAGCCATCCGCATCGGCGTGGCGTGACGAACCGAAGGTCCACAACCGCGCACCGGCCGGGACGAACGCGTGCGCGACGGCGAAGTCGCGCATCGCGTCTTCCAGGGGCGTGTTACGCCAGGCCATGAACGATACGTACCCGGGCTGGCCCGCGAACAGGCCGTTCGAACCGTTCCACGCCATCGGCGAGGCAAAGCGCGCACCGTAGTTCGACATCTCGCGCAGGACGCGATAGCCCATGGCGTACGTGGGCAGTTCCTTGGCGGTGCGGAAGTCCGCGGTGTTGAACTCGACGACGGCCCAGCCGGGGTCCATGGCGTGGAACGTTGCGAACAGGTTCGCGTCGCCCTCGACGCGGATGTGGTTCTGCGCGCTCTCGCCGTAGACGATCGCGCCCAAGTGACCGTCGCGCGGGATTGCTCCTTCGACCGACATGCCGCCGGTATCGTAGTTCTTCGACGGGCTCTCAATGTGCAGCGCGAATGGGAACGCGGTTGGATACGGAGCGATGAAGCCCTGGGACGAATAGATGCGCGACTTCGGGACGTCGACTTCGGCGAGCCATTGCGACAACTCGTCGTAATGCAGGTCGACGAGATGGCGGCGAAAGACCTCCCATTCGTGCGCCCAGGGGTCCTCCCAGAACGGCTTGCCCTCGCGCGGGAAGGCGCGCGGCGGATCCACGTTTTCCCACGTGCGCCACGGCTTGCCGGACAGCGCGCGCGCATCCGCGAGCGAGAGCAGGCGCTTGCGGCGGTAGCGCGACAGATCGGGCACGCCCGGCGCGGGCGTGCCCGCGTAGGGCCCGCTGCCGGCGAGCCATTGCCGGAACTGCTTGAGCGTGCCGGGGTTGTAGTCGTACCACTGCTTCTCTTCGAAGAACGGGTTGAGGTAAGTGTCCGGGTCGAGATTGACGCCCGCGAACAGCTCCGGATGCTCGCGCGCGAACGCCGCGACGATGCGGCCCGCAGCCTGCAGATTGCGCCGCTTGTAGTGCCGGTTCTGCGCGGCGTAGACATTGAACGTAAGCGAGCGGCCCAGCTCAGGCGCCTCGGTCGCACCGGGCAGGTGCTTGAGGTAATCGTCGGGCATCACCTCGTTCTTCTCGTTCCACTGGCAGTTCGCGACGTCCTGCTCGAGATGATCGTTGGCGTCCCAGGCGGGGGCGTCGCACGCCGCATCCGCCCAGACGCCACCGTTGAGCGTGAACAGCACGGGCAGCTTGTGCGCGATCGCATAGGCGATCACCGCCGATAGCGAATCCTCGGCGATCCGCTTCTCGCCGCAGCGCCGCTCGATGTCCCAATCCGGATCGAACACCCAGTCCTTCGCGGCGCCACGCGTCGTGCGCAGGTAGAGGATCGGCACGCGCATGCCGACTTTGAACGTGGGGGAAAGATACTCGGCGTAGGTTGTGTCGAGTTCGGAGGCGCCCCCGAGTCCGATCGCGGACAGGGCCGGAATGACATAGAAAGGCGGGGCGCGATTGCCGTGTCTTTCTTCGTAAAGCGGACGCCATTGCTCCAGTGCGGCAGGAGGCAACAACCCTTTGCGTCCGAGCACGGTCTCGCGTCCGCTCCGACTGACCGCGACGACCGCGAAGTCGTGGCGCTCGGGGGCGAGCTGCGCGAAGTCGCCGTCGAAGGCGAATCCCGATGCAGCCGAGTCGGGGAACCCGGGCCTGACCTCGGCAACGTCGGGTCGCGAGATTCCATATTGGGCCGCGTACGGCGTGCCGTCGACGCGAATCTCGACTTTGCGGACGCCCTCGGGATCGAGTGCCCAGCCGGAGATATGAATGGTCGTCCCGACGACGGCTTCCCTAGATGGCGTATCGATCCCCCCGACCGAGACGACGGGCGCGGCGGGGGACAACGGGTGATGTTGCCGCCACGCGAGCGTAGCCGCGATCGCCAGTGCGGCCAGGATCAGCAGCCCGGCCGCGACGCGGTCACCTAACCGCGAGTGCCATCCGGGCGACCGTCGGGCCGCGATGTCGTTATCGTTCTTGGCGCTGGCGGTCACGTCCGCTGCCCAGACAGATTGATCGTGGCCGGTATTGTAGCTTCGGCGGCACGATCGGGGCGCCGCGAGGGCCGACCGGGTTCCCGCCTGCCGCCGCATGTCTTATCATCGCTGCGATGTCCGCCGACGCCATCCTGCGCGACCAGATCGAGTACTACCGGGCGCGCGCCGGCGAGTACGACCAATGGTGGTTCCGCACCGGGCGCTACGATCGCGGGCCGGAGTTCAATGCCCGCTGGCAGGCGGAAGTGTTCGCAGTGGAGGACGCGCTCGAAGCGTGGCTCGCGCCGCGACGCCCGCGCACGTTGCTGGAGCTCGCGTGCGGCACGGGGCTGTTCACGCGGCGTCTGGCGTCGCGTGTGCCGCATGTGACTGCGGTCGACGCTTCACCGGAGGTCCTCGCGATCAATCGCGGTCGCGTCGCGGGGAACAACGTCGAGTACATCGAGGCGGATCTGTTCTCGTGGCGGCCCGCGCAGCGCTACGACGCGGTGTTCTTCAGCTTCTGGCTCTCGCACGTGCCCGACGAGCGGTTCGCGGCGTTCTGGAAGACCGTCGCGGCCGCGCTCGCTCCCGGCGGCGCCGCGTATTTGATCGACTCGGCGTTCGATCCGACGTCGACCGCGAAGGATCACGTGCTGCCGGGCCGGGACGAGGGCGTCGTGACGCGAAAGCTCAATGACGGGCGCGAATTCCGCATCGTCAAGCTCTTCCATCGGCCCGACGAGCTGGCAGCGAAGTTATTGGCGCTCGGATGGCGCGCCGAGATCCGGCAGACCGAGCATTACTTCATTCACGGCCACGCGTCGCCGGGCGCGTAACGCGTAGCCTGGATGAGTCCTTCGACAGGCTCAGGACCGGCTTCGCGAACCCCGGGGAGTTCGCGTGGTTGCGACGTTCATTCGCTCGAATAAACGTACGGCGTCTGCGCCACTCGGCCCTCATCCATGACCCGCTCCTCGGCAAGCGTGCGCGGCGTCTTGTCCCACCACATCGCGCGCCCCTCGCGTTGCTTGCGCACCAGATCGGGCCGCTGGCGCAGCAGCTCGCGCATGAACTTGGTGTGTTCGGATTCGTAATGGCGGCTGGGCAGCATCATGGCGCGGTTCCGGCGTGGATTAGAGTATGCGAGGCTCATCTTATCATCGCGCGCGCGGAGCCGGCGATAAGACGGTATTCGTACAGCCGGCACTCGAGCGCGCCGTTGAAAAGCGGCGTGCGCCGGCTGGCCTTGAGTCCGATCAGCTTGGGCAGCCGCGGGTCGCCGCTCAGGAGATACGCTGTCCAGCCGGCGAAGCGTTGTTTCAGCGCGTCGCCGAGCCTTGGGTAGAACTCGGCCAGCGGCGGCGACTCCGCCAGGCGCACGCCGTAAGGCGGATTCGCGACGATCGTTCCGACGGGCGCCGGGGCGGTGCGCGATAGCGCGTCGGCGCGTTCGAGCACGACCGCGCCCGCGACGCCGGCCGCCGCGAGGTTCGCGCCGCAGCGCTGGATCGCCAGCGGAGCGTCGTCGCTGGCGTAGATTGCCGCAGGCGCGGCCGGCTTCATTCGCCGCTGCGCGGCTTGCTTGATCCGCTGCCAGGTCGGACCGTCGTACCAGCCGAGCTTCTGAAAACCGAACGTGCGCTTGAGGCCGGGCGCGATGTCGAGCGCCATCAACGCCGCTTCGATGGCGATCGTGCCGCTGCCGCACAGCGGATCGAGCAACGGTGTCCCGGGTTGCCAGCCCGCCAGCCGAAGGAGCCCCGCCGCGAGGTTCTCGCGCAGCGGAGCCTCGGCCGCCTCGCGACGATAGCCGCGCTTGAACAGCGGCTCGCCGGAAGTGTCGAGGTAGAAAATCGCCTCGTCCGCCGTGAGATACGCGTGCACGCGGACGTCGGGATGTTCCTTGCTCACGCTCGGCCGCTTCCCCGCGCTCTCCCGATGCCGATCGCAAATGGCATCCTTGATGCGGAGCGTCGCGAATTCGAGGCTCGGGAGCGGCGACCGCGTTGCCGCGACGTCGACACGGAGCGTCCGATCGGCGCGGAACCAGCGCGGCCAGTCGAGCCCGTGCGCCAGCTCGTAGACGTCGCGCTCGTCGCGATACGGTCCGCCGCCGACGCGCCACAGGAAGCGACTCGCGAGCCGGCTTTCGAGGTTCGCGCGATACGCGAGGTCCAGTGCGCCTTCGAACGCGACGCCGCCTTCGGTCGGAACGATGGAATTGGCGCCCAAAGGGGTGAGCTCGGCCGCGAGCGCGCCCTCGAGGCCGCGCGGGCACGGCGCGAAGTAATGCTCGGTCACAACGTCAGATGTCCGTCAGAACGGCTTGAATATGACCAGCAGCACCACGGCGATCAGCACCGGCAGCGCGGGAACCTCATTGATCCAGCGGTAAAACACGTCGCCGTGCCGGTTGCGGTCGTCGCGGAACTCGCGCATCAGCTTGCCGAGCCAAAGGTGGTGCGCAACGAGGATCGCGATCAGCGCGAGCTTGGCGTACAGCCATCCGCCGGTGATGCCGTAGCCGAGCCAGAGCCAGACGCCGGAGACGATCGTCAGCACCACGCTCGGCGCCATGATCCCGTAGTAAAGCTTGCGCTCCATTACCTTGAAGCGCTCGTTGCCGACCGCGTCGGTCGCCAGCGCGTGATACACGAACAGGCGCGGCAGGTAGAACAGGCCCGCGAACCAGGTGACCATGAATACGATGTGCAGCGACTTGATCCAGAGCATCGCGCTAACTCTGGAGGCGCCGCCGGGTCAGCACTAGGGCGATGAAATACGTCACGAAGGCGTACCCGAGGAGCACGGCGAGGTGCAGCGCAATGGCGTCGGGTATCTTGCCCGCAAGCAGCGGCCGGGCGATGTCGATCGCGTGCGACAGCGGCAGCACTGCAGCCACCGTCTGCAACGCGGAGGGCATCTGATCGACCGGAAAAAATACGCCCGAGAGCAGCAGCATCGGCGTCTGGAACAGCGTCAGCGAATAGGTGAAGAAATCGTAGTTGCGCGCGAGCGAATTCATCACCAGCCCGAAGCCGGCGAAGGTGAGCCCGGTGACGAACCCCAGCGGGACCACCCACACGGCGAGCCACGAATGGCCGAAGCCGAGCAACAGGATCACGACCAGAATCGCCACCACCGACATCACGCTCTTGGTCGCGGCCCAGACCCACTCGGCGAAGACAACGTCGTCAAGCGAGATCGGCGTGTTGATGATCGCCTCCCAGGTGCGCTGCACGTGCATGCGCGAGAACGCCGAGTACATCGCCTCGAAGGACGACGTGAACATCGCGCTCTGGCAGACCATGCCGGTGCCAATGAAGGCGATATACTTCATGCCACCGATCTCCGGCACGAAGGCGCCGATGCCGTAGCCGAGCGCCAGCATGTATAGCAGCGGGTCGGCGATGTTGCCGAGCACCGAGGCGATCGCGAGCTTGCGCCAGACGAGCAAATTGCGGCGCCAGACCGGAATCCAGCGGAGCGACAGTTCGGGCGTGCGGAGCAGCGTGGCAGCGAGCATGGGCAAGCTTGCAGAATACCGCCGGGAGAGTATACGCGAGGTGCGCGGCGGCGCGGAATGGAGTATCGTTTTTGCGATCGAATTGCAGTGTGCTGAGTCAGGAATTCCGACGATAAAGGAGCGCGCGGATTTGGCGGCCAGGCAAGGCGCGAGACCGCAACCGTAGTACGTGCTACGGTGAGGTCAAGCAACGCAGCATGGGCGCCAAGGCCACCGCGAGCTATCGAGCGAATTTCTGACTCAGCGCACCAGAGCGCCCACGGAGCAGCCGATGACCGCGTACAGCCCGATCAACCTCGCCGAAAAGCTCGCGAAGTTCCGCGAGCACTGGTCGCCGCGCGTGGTCGCGGAGATGAACGACTACCAGCTCAAATTGGTCAAGTTTCAGGGCGAGTTCGTGTGGCACGACCACAAGGATACCGACGAAGTGTTCCTTGTTCTCCACGGCGAGATGCAGATCGCGTTCCGCGACGGTGCGGTCGCGGTGGGTGCGGGCGAAATGTTCGTCATCCCCAAGGGTCGTGAGCATGTCACCCGTGCCGAATCCGAATGTCACGCCTTGCTGATCGAGCCTCGGGGCGTGGTGAACACCGGCGACGCCGGCGGTGCGCTCACCGCCGCGAGGGACGTGTGGGTCTGACCCACACCGACAGAAGCCTGCCGCCATGACCGAAGCAACCGTTGCCAACGACGAGTTCACCGCGTTCTGGAATGACGTGCTCGTGGCCAAGTTCGAGCGCTTCCGCAACATTTTGCTCGATGGCTTGAGCTACCACAGCGAGGTCCCGCTGCGCACGCTGCAGATCGCCAAGGGGGCGAAAGTGCTCGACGTCGGCTGCGGCTGGGGCGACACCGCGATTCAACTGGCAGAAATGGTCGGGCCGACGGGATCGGTCCTGGGCCTCGATTGCTGCGACGCGTTCCTGGAAAAGGGCAGAAAAGACGCGCAGACAGCGGGTCTTTCCAACGTCCGCTTTGTCGTCGCGGACGTGCAGACATATCGCTTCGAGCCCGAGTACCACTTGTGCTTTTCGCGCTTCGGCATGATGTTCTTCAGCAACCCGGTTGCGGCGATGCGCAACATCCGGAGCGCGCTCAAGCCCGGCGGGCGGTTGATGTTCATCGTCTGGCGTTCGATCGGCGATAACCCATGGATGGACGTCCCCAAGAAGGTGGTGTTGAATTTTCTTCCTCCGCCCGGCGAGAATGCCCAGACCTGCGGGCCGGGACCGTTCTCGATGGCGAGCCCGGACGTGGTCAGCGCGCAACTCAAGGCCGCGGGGTTCGAGGACGCACGCTTCGAGCGCACCGACGGCGAGGTGATGATCGGCGCCTCGGTCGAGCAGGCCATGGACTTCCAGCTCGCACTGGGACCCGCAGGCGAGACCTTTCGCGAGGCGGGCGCGCTGGCGGAGCAGCGGCGGAAGGAGATCGAAGGCGCCTTACGCGCCGAGCTGTCCGGACATCAACGGGACGGCAAGGTGTTCATGCGCTCCAGCTCGTGGACGATCACGGCACGCAAGCCGGCATAGATCGCGTCGACGCCGGGCCGGCATGATCGCGCTCACGATTCCCGGGTTCGGCGCGCTCGAGCTTCAGCACGTGGTCCTCGACTACAACGGCACGCTCGCCGTCGACGGCAAGTTGCTGCCGGGTGTGCACGATGCGCTTGCGGCGCTCGCCGATCAGTTGGAGATTCACGTCATCACCGCGGATACTTTCGGGCTCGCCGGTACCGAGCTTGCCGGGCTGCCGGTGAACATCACGATCATCTCGCAGGAAGCGCAGGCCGACGCCAAGCTCGCGCACGTCCAGCGCCTCGGACCGCCCGGTGTCTTCGCGATCGGCAACGGACGCAACGACCGGAAGATGCTCGCGGCGGCAGCGGTAGGCGTCGCGCTCGCGCAAGCCGAAGGCGCAGCGGCCGAGACGATCGCCGCGGCCGATGTCGTCGCAACCGATATCCTCGACGGTCTGGACCTGCTGCGGCATCCCAAGCGGTTGATCGCGACGCTGCGTTCCTGATTCCGTTCAATAACCGCGCCGACGATCGACGACGTTCGCCAACGCATGCCCGTCACGCGCCCGGCGCAGGTTGTCGAGGATCTGCCGCGCCACCTCGTCGGGTCGCGGCGTCGCCGCGACATGCGGCGTGCAGAGGAGCTCCGGCCGGCGCCAGAGCGGACTGTCCGGCGGCAACGGTTCGGCGGCGAAGACGTCGAGCGCCGCGCCGCGGAGCTGCCCGACGTCGAGCGCCGCGACGAGATCGTCCTCGCGCAGCACGCCGCCGCGCGAGACGTTGATCACGTACGCACCGCGCGGCAGCGCGCCAAATGCCTGCGCGTCGAGCAGCCCGTGCGTTTCCGGCGTCAGCGGCAGCATGCACACGAGAACGTCGCAACGGGCAAGGAAGGGGCGAAGCGCCGCGCTGCCGGCGCAGATCTCGATCCCGGTGACAGTGCGTGGCGTGCGCGTCCACGCGATGACTGGGAAGCCGAGCCGCTGCAGCGCATCGGCGACCGGCGCGCCGATCGTGCCGTAGCCGAGCAGACCGACGGTGCCCTCCTCGCGAGGCGTGAAGCGTCGCCACTCCGCGCGCCGGTGCTGCGCTTCCAGCCGAGGCAGATCGCGCTGCTGGCTCAGCACCATGAGCGCGACGTATTGCGCCATGCGCCAGCCCTGCACCGGATCGATCGCGCGTACGATCGGCACCTGCGCGGGGATGTCGCCGGCCGCCAGGAGATCGTCGACGCCGGCGCCGGGGCTCGCGACCAGGCGCAGATTCGGAAATCGCGGCACGATGCCGGCGGCCAAGCGGAACGCGACGATCGCCTCGACGTCATCGGCGCGCGCGGTGTCCGGGTCGGTGTCGAAGCGCTCGTGCGGCGCGAGAGTGAGGAGCGCGGCGAGCTGTTGCTCCACGAAGCGCGAAGTGGCGAGGACCAGGATCGACATGATCACCGACGCGGCAGCGACAGGCGTAACTCTACACGCTTGACATCGCGCGCGCGGGTCCCGTACCGTGCGTGCATTCTGGCGAGGGCCTCCGGGTCATGACGATGTCGATGCCGGTGTTGGTGCGATCGGCGCTGTGCCTGCGAGCCATCGCGCTCGGTGCCGCCTCAGTCGCAGTGCTCGCCGCGACCCCGGACGCCGTCGCCCAAGCGGGCTATCCCAACCGGCCGATCAAGCTGGTCGTGCCGTATCCGCCGGGCGCGCTCACCGACGTGCTCGCGCGGGCGATCGGCGAGCGGCTCTCGGCGAACCTGAAGCAACCGGTGATCATCGACAACAAACCGGGCGCGGGCACGCTGGTCGGCGCCGAGTTCGTCGCCAAGCAGCCGCCGGACGGCTACACGCTGTTGATGGCGACGAGCACGACGCTCGGCATCAGTCCGGCGTTGTACCGGCCCTCGCCGATCGATCCGATCCGCGATTTCACACCAATCTCGCAAGTTGGATCGGTTGACTTCTTTCTGATCGCGAATCCGGCATTTCCCGCGAAGACCGTGCGCGAGATGATCGACGCGATCCGCAAGAGCCCCGGCAAGTACAACTACGCGTCGGTCGGAAGTGGCAGCCCGCACCATCTGTTCATGGAAACGCTCAAGATCGAGTTGGGTCTCGACATCCAGCATGTGCCGTACAAGGGAACGCCGGCGGCACTGACCGATCTTCTCACCGGCATGATCCAGGTGATGTTCGCCGACGCGACGATCGCGGTGCCGAACATCCAGGCAGGCAAGGTGACCGCGCTCGGCACCTCCGCGGCCAGCCAGACCACGCTCTTGCCCGGCGTGCCGCCGATCGCAGCCACCGTGCCCGGATTCGACTGGCAGGCGTGGCAGGGCATCGTCGCGCCGGCAGGGACGCCGAAGGAGATCGTGGCGCGACTCTCCGCCGAGTTGCAGAAGATTCAGGCGGCGCCGGAGTTCAGGGATCAGTTGTTCCGCTTCGGCATGGAACCCTTCGCGCCGCAGACGCCGGAACAGTTCGCGGCGACGATCGAAGCGGAGCAACCGCGGTGGGCGAAGGCGATCAAGGACTCCGGGGCGAAGGTCGATTAGGCGAGCCGCACAGACTATGGCCACGAGTCCCGTGATCGATGTGCACACCCATTGCCTGACCGAGGCGTGGTTCAAGCTGCTGCAGGATCACGGCGGGCCGCGCTACAGCGTGCGGCAGGTCACCGGCGGCATGCGCGCGATCCATCTCGACGGCGCGCCGTTCATGACGCCGGTCCCCGCGATGTTCGACTACGATCTTCGGCTGCGCACGATGGACGAGGTCGGGGTCGACGTGGGCATCGTTTCGCTCACCTGCCCGAACTGCTATTGGGGCGGTCCTGAAGTGAGTCTGCAGGCGGCGCGGATCATGAACGACGACATGGTCGCGGCGCGCACCGCGCATCCCGATCGTCTGCGCTGGTTCGCGTCACTCCCGTGGCAATACCCGGAGCTTGCCCTTGCCGAGCTCGAACGCGCCGCTGCGGCAGGCGCGTCGGGCGTGATGGTGCTCGCGAACATCGACGGCCGGTCGCTCACCGAGCCCGCGTTCGAATCGATCTGGCAGGCGATCGACGCGCGGTTGCTGCCGGTGCTGGTGCACCCTACGGCGCCGCCAGGCGTGGCCGCGATGGACATGACGCGCTTTCAGCTCACCGCGTCGCTCGGCTTCACGTTCGACACCTCGCTCGCCGTCGCACGCATGATTTACGACGGCTTTTTCGACCGCTACCGCCGGCTCAAAATCATCGCCGCGCACGGCGGCGGAGCGCTGCCGTATCTCATCTCGCGCATGGACCAGTGTTACGACAACATTCCGGCGTGCCGCGAGAAGATTTCGATCCGCCCCTCGGAATACCTGCCGCGGATCTACGCCGATGCGGTGGTGTTCTCGCCCAATGTGCTGGCGCTGTGCGTGAAGACGTTCGGCGCCGACAACGTCCTCTACGGCTCCGATTATCCGCACACCATCGGCGACATGCGGGGGTGTCTCAAGCGGGTGAACGACCTCGCCGGCGGCGCACGCGACAAGGCGCGAGGGGGCAACGCGTTACGCATCTTCGGCCTTTAGGCTGGCGACGTGGGGGCGATTGGATGAAAAGCGTCGCGAGCGGGTCGGCTGCTAGGCGTCCCGCAGCGAGGCCCGAGATAGTACAGAAGAACTACAGCGAGGGCCGAGCGAGGACACAACAACGCAGCCGGCCCGCGCAGCAGCTTTACATCAATCGCGAAGCTCGCGGCCGGTCAACTTGATGAATAAATCCTCGAGATTCGCCGGACGGTGCAGATAGCGCACGCCTGGCGCTTGGGCGAGGGCCGCGAGCAACGGCGCGGCGTCCCGCGCGTAGCAGAATGCAGTTTCGCCGGCCAGCTCGAGCCGATCCGCGAGGCGACGCCCGTGCGCGTCGGCCCAGGCGCGCGCCGCGTCGCCGTAGACTTCGATCACTTCCGGCTCGACGTGCGCGGCGATCAAGGCGCGCGGTGTGTCGCTCGCGATCATCCGGCCGTGGTCGATGACTGCGAGCCGCGTGCACAGCCGCTCAGCCTCGTCCATGAAGTGCGTGGTGAGCAGGATCGTCTTGCTCTGCGTGAGCAGCTGGCGCAAGCCGTCCCAGATCAGGTGCCGCGCCTGCGGATCGAGTCCAGTCGTCGGTTCGTCGAGAATCAGGAGCTCGGGATCGTTGACCATTGCGCGCGCGAGGGTCAGGCGCCGCTTCATCCCGCCGGAGAGGGTGCGGATGTTGGCGTCGGCCTTGCTGGCGAGTCCCGCGAACTCGAGCAGGTAGGGGATGCGCTCGTTGATCAACGCATCGGGCATGCGGAAGTAGCGCCCATAGATCAGGAGATTCTCGACGACGGTGAAATCCGGGTCGATGTTGTCCATCTGCGGTACGACACCGACGCGAATGCGCGCCTCACGCGCCGCTTGCGGCACGGGCTTGCCGACGAGCGTGATCGTGCCTGCGTTGGAATCGGTGAGCCCGAGACAGCAACGCAGCGTCGTCGTCTTGCCCGCGCCGTTGGGACCGAGCAAGCCAAAGCATTCGCCGCGGCGGATCGCGAAGTCGAGGCCGCGCAAGACCTCGTTGCCGTCGTAGGACTTGCGCAGGCCGGCGACAGAGAGCACGACGCCGTCGGCTACATTCATCGCTGCCACATTCCGATGATCGCGCGCTGCAATTGCGGCAGCCGGCCGTGGAAGAAGTGCCCGCAGCCGGGGAACACGACGATCGGCAGCTGCTGCGGCCGAGCCCAGGCGAGAACATCGGCGATCGCGACCACGTCGTCGTCCTCGCCGTGGACGACGATCGTACCCGCGGGCACGGACTCGAGCGCGAAGCGCGCCACCGCGGGCGCAATCAGGACCATCCGCTCCGGCGCGATGACGCGCGCAACGCGCGTTTGCACATAAGTCCCGAACGAGAAGCCGGCGAGCACCGGCGGCGTCGCGGCAAGCCCGGGGAATTCACTCCGCGCGAAGGCGAGCACGGCGAGCGCATCGTCGGTCTCGCCGACGCCCTCATCGAACACGCCCTCGCTCTTGCCCACGCCGCGGAAGTTGAACCTCACGCTGGCGTAGCCCAGCGCGAAAAACGTTTTCGCCAGCGTCTGCGCGACCTTGTTGTCGAGTGTGCCGCCCTGCAGCGGATGCGGATGGGCGACGAGCGCGATGCCGCGCGGCTGCTCTTTGTCGGGAAGCGTCGCGGGCAGGTTAAGCGCGACTTCGATTGCGCCCGCCGGCCCGGCGATCGTCGTGCGAGACTCGCCCCGAGGGCCTCTAACAGGGTGAAACGCGTGATGCGCTGGCACGATTTGGGCTCAAGCGCGCGAAGCAAGCCACGCCGCTTGGTAGGCCCCAAGCAAGTGGCTTGCGACAACGCACGTGGGCCCAAATCGCGGCCAGCCCTCCGGGTTGCGGCCAAAACCGCCGCTGGCATTGTTGCCGGGCTTGCGAATAGGCGTCCCACTATTCGCTGCGCCCTGCGCCGCGCCAGCGGCGGTTTGTGGCCAGCAACGGACGCGTGTTTTACCCTGTTAGAGGCCCTTATCAAATCTTCAGCCTCTCGACGACGCGACCGTGGACGATGTGCGAGTCGATGATTTCGTCGATGTCCTTGCGGTCGACGTACGTGTACCAGACCGCCTCGGGATAGACGACCAGCACCGGGCCCTCGTCGCAGCGGTCGAGGCAGCCGGCCTTGTTGATCCGAACCTTGCCCTTGCCATCGAGGTTCAGCTCCTTGACACGCTGCTTGGCGTAGCCCTGCATGTCCGCCGACCCGTGATTGTTGCAGCAGGCTTCGGGAGGATCGCGCTGGTTGCAGCAGAAGAAGACGTGGCGTTTGTAGTAGCTCATCGGAGGGGGACGCCGCGTTAACCGGCGCGCCAGCGCCGGGTTCAACGCGGCGAGTTAGTGCGTCACGCTCTGGGTGACGCACTAACCTAAATTATACGCGATCACCGGCGTCGGACTGGCTCCCGCGATGGCCCCAACCCGGCTGACCGGCGAGCCATAGCAGGTACGTGCTCGCAAGCACCGGCCAGACGACGAGCACCGCGTGCGTGAGGCCGTTGAAGTTCACCAATTGCCCATACGGCCAGTCGAACAACGCAAGCGGTGCGCGTGCCTGCCACATGTCCGGCGCGAGCAGCGGAGCGACGAGCGAAGACAGGAGCGCAATCGCGCACATGGCCGTGCGGACCGGGCGCGGCAGCCAGATCGCGAGCATCAGAATCAACGCGCCGGCGGCGACACCTGCCGAAACGCCGGGCTTGAGCCAGGATTCCCACGCCGCCGACTTGAGCAACAGCATCGCGGCGATAACCTTCAGGACGAACGCGAGGCCGATCAGCGCCAGCACCGTGCCACCGAGATGTCGACGTTGCCTCAAGAGCAGCGCGAGAAACAAGCCGACGCCGACGACGTTGAACGCGCTCTGTGCCGCCTGCAATAATGTTCCGGCCAGATCGCGTGTGAGCTCCAGCGAAGGATCGAAGGTCGCCGCGAACAGCGGTATGCCGGGGTTGAGCTGCGACACCAGCCAGACTGCGAGGAGCGCCAGGCCGAAATCG
>JBGPYP010000128.1:0-7317 GCA_041493285.1 Casimicrobiaceae bacterium | reverse complement strand
GGTTGGTCGCTCATGGGCAGGATGACGATGGGCGATTGACGCAGGCGCGGCAATCGACGAGGATTCTAACTCACTGCGCACCGAACTCCCGCCTTGGCTCCCGTAACGCTGACGGTCAGCATCGTCACGTATCAGCCCGATCTCGTGCTTCTCGAACGCTGCCTTGTCTCGCTGGCGACGGCGCTCGACGCCGCGCGCGGCGAAGGCATCCTGCGCGACGCCAACGTGGTGCTGGTCGACAATACCGGCGCGCGCCCGACCGCGGAAGCCGTCGTGCACCTGGGGGAGTCGCGCTTCAGGGATTCCGGCTGGACCATGAACTATCTGCATCGCCACACCAACATCGGCTACGGCAGCGCGCACAACCTGGTCATGCACGGCGGCAACACCCACTATCACCTCGTGCTCAATCCCGACGTCGAGTTGGCGCCGGACGCGCTGGTCGCAGGATTGCGCTTTCTCGACGCTCATCCCGAGATCGGAGTCCTCGCGCCGGCCGTGTCCGGCCCGCGGGGCGAACGCGAGTTCCTGTGCAAGCGTTATCCCGCGGTGCTCGACCTCGCGTTGCGGGGCTTCGCGCCCGCGCTCCTGCGTCGCTGGTTCAGGAAGCGCCTCGAGCGCTACGAGATGCGCGACGCGCTCGAAGCGGCGAGCGGCGACGGTTTTGTCTCTCCGGTACCGGTGATGAGCGGCTGCTTCATGCTGGCGCGGCGCAAGGCAGTCGACACGACCGGTGGGTTCGATCCGGGCTACTTCCTCTATTTCGAGGACTTCGACTGGAGCGTGCGCTTGAATCGCGTGGCCGGCAGCGCCTACGTGCCCGCGGTGAAGATCGTGCACCACGGCGGCGGCGCGGCGCGCAAGGGCTGGCGGCACGTCGCCCTGTTCGCGCGGAGCGCGACACGGTTCTACCGCAAGTACGGCTGGAAGTGGGTATAGCAGGCTGATCCAGAACCCCTCATGAGCCACGTTTCAGACGAGATGGCCCCGGATGCAAGGCGCGAGCCGCGTCGAATAGCTCGTGCATATTCGCAAGGCGAGCAACGCCGCAGGCGGGGCCATCTCGTCGAAACCCGGATGGGCAGCGGCCTTGCGGGCGGTCTGCTTTGTCGCGGCGCGCTTGTGTGGGGCCTACCACACTGCGCCCGCCGCTTCGCGCATCCCATCCCGCAAGGCCGCTGCGCGGCCACGACGGGTTTTGGATCAGCCTGCTAGTGCGCTCGAACGGCAAAGTCCTCGTGACCGGCGCCGGCGGGTTCATCGGCCGCGCGCTGTGCGCGCGTCTGGCGGAGACCGGCGTCCCGCACGTCGCCGCGGTGCGCGCGGTCGCGCCCGAGGACGCGAGGCGCCCCGGCTATGTCGCGCTCGGCGATTTCGCCGCCGCCGACTGGCACGAGGTGCTGAGCGGCGTGGACTCGGTCGTGCATCTCGCCGGACGCGTCCATCGCAATGGCCGCGATGCCGATGCGACAACGCCCTACATCGTCGCCAACGTCCACGTCACGCGCCGGCTGGTCGACGCGGCGGCGCACGCGGGCGTGCGGCGCATCGTGTTCGCGAGCACGGTCAAGGTCTACGGCGAGGCCAGCGAGCTGGGCCGGCCGTTCCGTGCCGGAGACGCCTCCGCACCGCAGGATGCGTACGCGAAAAGCAAGGCGGAGGCCGAATGCGTGCTGCGCGATATCTGCGGCGTGCACGGCATCGACGCGACCGTACTGCGTCTGCCGCTGACCTACGGACCGGGCGTGAAGGGGAACTTCCTCGCCCTGCTCGAGGCCGTCGCCGGAGAGCGGCGCCTGCCGCTCGCGGGCATCGTCAACCGCCGCAGCGTGCTGTATCTCGGTAACGCGGTGAGCGCGATCGAAGCCGCGCTGGTTGCCACGGCATTGCCCGACGAAGCGCTGCCGGTCGCGGACGCCAAGTCCGTCTCGACCCCGGAGCTGGTGACCAAACTCGCCCTTGCGCTGCGCCTGCAATCGCGCCTATATCACCTGCCCGCGCCGTTGCTGCGCGGGGGCGCCGCACTGCTTGGCCGCCGGGCTGCCGTTGCCCGGCTTTTGGGCTCGCTCGAGGTCGACGCCCAGCGCTTCCGCGGACTCACCGGCTGGACGCCGCAGCACTCGCTCGACGAAGGCCTGCTCGCTACCGCAACGTGGTGGAGAACTCAACGCCGACGCTGACGCCCGCAGGGGCAGTCGGGAAGTTCTCTTGCGGCGCCGCTATAATTCTCCCTCTATGGTTGAGAATCCGCGATGAACGGACGCGCTTCCGGGCGGCGCGCCGATGAGCTGCGACCGGTCCGCGTCACGCGCCATTACACGCGTCATGCCGAAGGCTCGGTGCTGATCGAGTGCGGCGACACGCGCGTGGTCTGCACCGCCAGCGTCGAGGAGGGCGTGCCGCCGTTTCTCAAGGGCCGCGGGCAGGGCTGGATTACCGCGGAGTACGGCATGCTGCCGCGCGCGACCAACACGCGCACGCGGCGCGAGGCGGCCGAAGGCAAGCAGTCCGGCCGCACGCAGGAAATTCAGCGCCTGATCGGGCGGAGCCTGCGCGCGATCGCCGATCTGCGCGCGCTGGGCGAGCGCACCGTGCGGATCGACTGCGACGTGATCCAGGCCGACGGTGGCACGCGTTGCGCGTCGATCACCGGCGCATGCGTCGCCCTGCACGACGCGATTCGCTGGTGCAAAGCGCAAGGCCTCGTCACCGGCGAGCCGCTCACCGATTTCGTAGCCGCCGTGTCGGTCGGCGTCATCGGCGGCATGCCGGCGCTCGATCTCGACTACGCCGAGGACGCGGCCTGCGACACCGACATGAACGTCGTCATGACCGGCCGCGGCGGGTTCGTCGAACTGCAGGGCACCGCGGAAGGCGCGCCGTTCACGCGCGGCGAGATGGATGCGCTGGTCTCGCTCGCCGAGGGCGGCATTCGCGAGCTGATCGCGGCGCAGAAGCGTTCGTTGGCGACGTGACATGGCGCAGGATCGCATGTCGATGGCACCGTTCGCCCGTCTGGTTCTCGCCTCCGGCAACGAAGGCAAGCTGCGCGAGTTCCGGCGGCTGCTCGCGCCGCTCGCCATCGACGTCCTCGCGCAGGCGGAGCTCGGGATCGCGGAGGCCGACGAGCCGCACCCGACTTTCATCGAGAACGCGCTCGCCAAGGCCCGCCATGCAAGCCGTATCGCCGGGCTGCCCGCGCTCGCCGACGACTCCGGCGTGTGCGTCGCGGCGCTTCGTGGCGCGCCCGGCGTGCAGTCGGCGCGCTACGCCGGCGAACCGAAATCGGATCGGCGCAACAACGAAAGGCTGATCGCCGATCTGGCCGGCATCGTCGATCGCCGCGCGCACTATTGCTGCGTGCTGGCATTGATGCGCCACGGCGAAGATCCCGAGCCAATCCTCGTTGAAGGGCGCTGGGACGGCACAATCATCGATACGCCGCGCGGCAGCGGCGGCTTCGGCTACGATCCGCATTTCCTCGACGTCGAGTCCGGGCTGACCGGCGCCGAGCTGCCGCCGGCGCAGAAGAACGAGCGCTCGCATCGCGGCAAGGCGATGCGAGCGCTGATCGCGCGACTCGGGCAGGAGAGGTAACGTGGCGTCGCCGACCGCTTCGATCGCGCTGCCGTCGGCGCCGCACTTCCCGGCGCCGCCGCCGCTCTCGCTGTACGTCCACATTCCCTGGTGCATCAGGAAGTGCCCGTATTGCGACTTCAACTCGCACGAGAAGCACGGGGAGATTCCCGAGGCGCACTACGTCGAGGCGCTGATCGCCGATCTCGAGTTCGCGCTCCCGTCGATCTGGGGCCGCCGCTTCACGTCGGTGTTCTTCGGCGGCGGGACGCCGAGCCTTTTCTCGCCCGAGGCGATCGATCGCATCCTCGCCGCGATTCGCGCGCGGGTGCCGCTTGCGCCCGACGCGGAAGTCACGCTGGAGGCGAATCCCGGAACGTTCGAGCAGGCGAAGTTCGCCGGCTACAGGGCCGCGGGCATCAATCGCCTTTCTCTGGGGGTCCAGAGTTTCGATCCGGTTCATCTCCGCGCGCTCGGGCGAGTGCACGATGATGCTGAGGCGAGAGCCGCTGCCGCCGCCGCGCTCGATATCTTCGGCAACGTCAATCTCGATCTCATGTACGCGCTGCCCGGGCAGACGCTGGACGCGGCCAAAGCCGACGTTGCCGCGGCGCTCGCGTTCTCCGCGCCGCATCTCTCCTTCTATCATCTGACGATCGAGCCGAACACACTCTTCCACCGCCATCCGCCGCTGCTGCCCGACGAGGACACGTCAGCGGACATCGCCGACGCGGTCGAGGCCGCGCTGAGCGCCGCGGGATACGCGCACTACGAAACCTCCGCGTTCGCAAAGCCCGGCAGCGAGTGCCGGCACAATCTCAACTACTGGCGGTTCGGCGATTATCTTGGCATCGGCGCCGGCGCGCACTCCAAGCTGTCGTTTCCGGAGCGCGTCGTGCGCCAGGTCCGTTACAAGCAGCCGCAGCAGTACCTTGACCGCGTTGCGCGCGGCGAGCCGCTGCTCGAGGAGCGCGAGGTTGCGCGCGGCGAGATCGGCTTCGAGTTCATGCTCAATGCCTTGCGGCTGACCGACGGGGTTCCGGTGGCGTTTTTTGCCGAGCGCACCGGGTTTCCGCTGACGATCGTCCGCAAGGAGCTCGAAGAAGCCGAGCGGCGCGGGCTCGTCGCGCGCGATCACGAGCGCATCCGGCCGACGACATTGGGGCGACGGTTCCTCAACGATCTGCAGGCGCTGTTCCTGCCTGCCGATCCGCGCCGAGGGCCGCGGCCGGCCGTCGTGCCGCTCATTGGTTAGGGAACCTCTGAACAAGTCCCACATGAGCCGCGTTTCTGGCGCAATGGCTTCAGATGCTAGGCGTCGCGGCGCAGCGAATAGCTCGTCCTATTCGCAAGTCGCGCAACAACGCAGATGAGGCCATTGCGTCGAAACCCGAAGGGACGGGCCTTTCCGGGCGATCTGCCTTGTCGCGCCGCTCGCCCGTGGGGCCTGCCACGGGCTTCGCGGCGCTTCGCGCAGCTCATCCCGGAAAGCCTCCGTCGCGGCCACGCGGGACTTGTTCAGAGGTTCCTTAGGCTGCAACCGTGATCGTGCCTCTGCACACGCTCGCGTTGACCGCCGCGGCGAACGCGATCCGCGCCGGCGAGTTCTCGAGCGAGGCTTACACCCAGGCGCTCCTCGAGCGCATCGCCGCGAGCGACGCGAACGTGCAGGCATGGGCGCACCTCGACCCCGATGCGGCGCTCGGCGCCGCGCGCCGCGCCGATGCGGAGCTGCACGCCGGCGTGGCGAGCGGCCCGCTCGCGGGTATCGGCATCGGCGTCAAGGATATCGTCGCGACCGCGGCGCAGCCCACGCAGCTCGGCTCGCCGATCTACGCGGGCGCGCAGCCGCAATTCGACGCCGAGTGCGTCATGCGTCTGCAGCGCGCGGGCGGCTTCGTGCTGGGCAAGACAGTGACCACCGAATTCGCGTTTCTGCATCCCGGCAAGACGCGTAATCCCTGGCGCGCTGCGCATACCCCCGGAGGCTCGTCGTCGGGCTCGGCGGCCGCGGTGGCGCTGGGACAGGTGGCGGCGGCCATCGGCACGCAGACCAACGGCTCGATCATCCGTCCGGCGGCGTATTGCGGCGTCGTCGGCTTCAAACCCACGGTGGGCGCGCTGCCGTTCGCCGGCGTGAATCCGTTCAGCCCGACGCTCGACACGCTCGGCGTGTTCGCGCGCCGCGTCGCCGACTGCGCGCTGCTCGCGTCGTGTCTCGCCGATCCTCCACGCATTGCGAGCGAGCCGGCGCACATCGACGCGCCGCCGCGGCTCGCGTTCCTCGCTGCGTTCCCGTGGGTCGCGACCGGCGCCGAGCAGGAGCGTGCCATGCAAGCCGCGGTGGCGAGCCTGCACGGCGCGGGCGCGATGGTGACGGAGGTCGCGCTGCCCGAGTCTTGGCGCGACGCCCATCTCGTCCTGCGCACGATCATGCTGTGCGAGGGTGCGCAGCAGTTGGGAGCCTTGCAGGCGCGGGAGCGTGAGCGCATGTCGGCCAAGCTCAACGCCGCGCTCGACGAGGGGCGCGAGATCGGCGAAGGAGCCTATCGCGCCGCGTTGGCGCGGCGCGACGCGCTCATCGTCGCCGCGACCGAGTGGCTCGCGCCGTTCGACGCGATCATCACGCCGCCGGCGCCGGGCTCGGCGCCGGCCGATCTCACTCAGACCGGCGATCCGTCATGCTGCACGTTGTGGTCGCTGCTCGGCGCTCCCGCGATCTCGATCCCGATCGCGCTGGCAGACAACGGGCTGCCGCTCGGTCTGCAGCTGGCAACGATCGCCGGCGGCGACGATCGCCTGCTTGCCGTTGCGCGATGGTGCGAGGAGCGATTGCCGTTCCGGGGACTCACGTGAAGCGGGCCAAGAAGCGCTTCCCGCCCAAGCCGCGCAATCCGGTCGCACGCTCGCCGCTGCTCGGCAAAGGGGGCGCGCATGGCAAGACGACCGCGGCCCGGCGGCGGCAGGCGAACGTCGAGTTGCAGAAACTCGCCCGCGAGGGGGAGTCGGACCGGTGACGCTATCGCGCCGCGACCTCGAGGAAGGGCGCATGCGCGCCGTCTACATGGAGGCGGTCGATCCGCGCCATCCGCTCACCGACGAGCAGCTCGCCGCTTCGCTCGCTGCGACACTGAAGTGCAAGCCCGCGGGCTCCGATTGGTGGATATTCGCGTACGGATCGCTGTTGTGGAATCCTCTGTTTCCGTTCGAGGACGCGCGGCCGGCGACGTTGAGCGGCCGGCACCGGCGGTTCTGCCTCTGGTCTCTCGCCTCGCGCGGCACGTGCAATCAACCGGGGCTGGTGCTCGGCCTCGATCGCGGCGGTTCCTGCCAGGGCGTGGCGTATCGGCTGCCCGCGCGCTGCGCGCACGACGAGCTGAAATTGCTGTGGCGCCGGGAGATGGTGCTCGGTGCGTACGACCCGCTGTGGGTGACGTTGCGCTGCGCGGACAAGCCGCTTGTCGCGCTCGCGTTCGTCGTCGACCGCGCGCACCGGCAATACGCCGGCAAGCTTCGCTTAAGCGAGCAGGCCGACGTCGTCGCCAGCGCCTCCGGCGCGTTCGGCTCCTCGGCGGACTATCTCGAGCGCACGCGCGTCGCGCTGATCACGCACGGCATCGTCGATCCGTATCTCGAACGGCTCGCGCGGCTGGTCGCACGGCGGCGCTGCTCGGTGCAACCCTCTGCCTCGGAGGGAGAGGGTTAGGTGCGGGTCGCAGGGATTTTCGTACGGCCTACAGC
>JBGPYP010000371.1:0-2507 GCA_041493285.1 Casimicrobiaceae bacterium | reverse complement strand
TAGAGCGCCTCGTCGTAACGCTTGAGTTCCTTCACGATCGCGCGCGCGTCGGCGACCGGATCGGTGTCGCCATCGAGCGGCGCGAGGTCGACGATGTGCAGCAGCAATCGCGTTCTCTGCAGATGGCGCAGGAAACGATGGCCGAGCCCCGCGCCGTCGGCCGCGCCTTCGATCAGACCGGGAATGTCGGCGACGACGAAGCTGCGGTTCACGTCGACGCGCACCACTCCAAGATGCGGAGCGAGCGTCGTGAACGGATAATCGGCGACGCGCGGACGCGCCGCGGAGATCGCGCGGATCAGGGTCGACTTGCCGGCGTTGGGCATGCCAAGCAAGCCGACGTCGGCGAGAACCTTGAGCTCCAGCGCGAGCCGGCGCCGCTCGCCCGGCTCGCCCGGCGTCGATTGCCGCGGCGCGCGGTTGGTGCTCGACTTGAAATGCAGGTTGCCCAGGCCGCCCTTGCCGCCGCGTGCGATCAAGGCGCGCTCGCCGTCGGTCGCGAGGTCAGCGACCAGCTCGCCGGTGTCGGCATCGGTGATCACCGTCCCGACCGGCATGCGCAACACGATATCGTCCGCACCGTGCCCGTACTGGTCGGCGCCGCGGCCGTGTTCGCCGCCCTTGGCACGATGGATGCGTGCATAACGATAGTCGATCAGGGTATTGATGTTGCGGTCGGCGAGCGCGTAGATGCTGCCGCCGCGCCCGCCGTCGCCGCCGTCGGGTCCGCCGCGCGGAACATACTTCTCGCGCCGGAACGAGACCACGCCGTTGCCGCCGTCGCCGCCGATGACCTCGATCACGGCTTCGTCGAAGAACTTCATGATGCCGCCGTCGGCCGGCGGTACAGGATGAAACGCTCGGTGTCGTCCCCGCGGCGGCGCCCTTCCCAGACTTTCTCCCACGCCGAGTCGGGTGTCTCTTCCGCATCGTCGCGGCCGAGTTGCACGAGCAGCGCAAGGCACCGGCTGGCGGCGGGCAGTTCGTCGCGAATCGTGGTCACGCCGGCGAAGTATTCGAGCAACGCGCGCTGCGGCTCGCCGAGATTGCGGCCGGCGATGCAGGTCCCCGCGGGCAGATGCACGGCGAGCGATTCCGCGACCGGGCGATAGCTTCGCCGGGAGTCGAGGTACGGCAGCCAGATCGTGGCGAACAGCCCCCACACCAGCGTCATGCCCGCCGCCCAGTTCAATACCGCGCGGCGGTTGGAGCGCCGCGCGGGGCGGACCAGCGTGACCCACAACAGCGTGAGAAACAGCGAGGCCAGCACCGGCAGCCACTGCCAGGGCGGCTGGAAGCCCGGTTGCGTATCACGGAACAGGCGCGCGACCGGGTCGGGCAATCCACGCCGCAGCGACTCGAGCCACAAGCCCCACAAGAGCACCGCGAGCAGCCCGAAGGTGAGGATGCCGAACCAGTCCAGCGCCCCCGAAGGGCCGCGCTTCAGGGTGTCGACCTCGGCCGCGCCCAGTAGCGCGAGGGGAACGAGCATGGACAGCGCGAGGTTCGCGCGGGGCTCCGCCGCGGCCGACAGAACGATCAGCATCACGCCCAGCATCGTCGCCGGCAGCGCGATGCCTGCCGCCGCCAGGCCGCCGTTGTAACCCCGCCCGCGCAGCCAGAACGTCCACAGCGCGAGCGGCAGCGCCGGCCACGCGAACCACAGCAGGTTTTTCACGTAATACAGCGGCTCCACCGGGGGCGAGCCGGGTGCCAAGCCGAAGAAGCGCGCCAGATTTGCCGCCTCGTGCCATTGCTCGAACAGCGCGGGCGCGCGCAGGTACAGCGCGAGAGGCCAGGCCGCCAGGAGCGGCGCGGCGACAGCCACCGCCGTCACGATCGTCCACGCATAGCGGCGCTTGCGCCACGGACCGAACAGCGGCAGCAGCGCCGCGGTCAGGGCGATCAGCGCCGCGCCGAGCGGGCCCCGGCAGAGGAAGGCGGCGCCCGCCGCAAGGCCGAGCAACGCGCCGCCGCCGACCGGCCGGCGCAACGCCAGCGCGAGGGCGTACACCGCCAGCGCATCGGCGGCAAGCACGCCGACGTCGGGCGAGAGCTGATGCCCGCGCTCCCACAGCCCGACGCAGCCGATGAACAGCAGGACCGGCAGCCAGCGGAAGTCGCGACCGTAGAGCTCGCGTCCCGCGAGCCCGAGGAGCCACAGCGTTGCCGTGAGGCACAGCCCGAGCGCAATGCGTGCGCCATCGTGCGGAGGAAGGATGCCGTCAAAGGCGCGTGCGGTCGCGGCAGCGAACGCATAGAAGAGCGGAGGCCGTTCCGGCACCGGCGTCCCGGCGAGATGCGGCACGATCCAGTCGCCCTGCTTGAGCATGTCGTAGGCGATGCCGAACGAGGTCGCATCGTCGGGCTTCCACGGATCGTGGCCGACGAGACCGAGCACGATCCACGCGGCGCAGAGCAGGACCAGGCCGGCCTGCTTGAGCGCACGATACGGCCCCGATGGCGACAGCTCCGCCGCGCCGTCGGCGCGATTCAACGTGTCGGAG
>JBGPYP010000205.1:0-4755 GCA_041493285.1 Casimicrobiaceae bacterium | reverse complement strand
GAAGCTGTACTCGCGGATGCGCCAGTGGCTGCCGAGTTCGCCGGTCAGGATTTCGGGTTTGACTTCGTCGCGCTCGTAGAGTGCGAACAATCCGGCGCTGCCTTCGAGCGTGCGGCGCGTGCCGGTCAACCCGTCTGCCGCGAGGAACGCGCCCATGACCGCAGAGCGCGCGGCGAATCCCGCGCCGAGGCGTTTCGACAGCACGCCGTCGCGCATGCTTTGCGCCGAGCCGCTGGTCTGGTGGAATGCCATGCCGAGCGCGTTGCGCATGCCTTCGGCGTCGAGCTTGAGCAATCGTCCCGCGGCAAGCGCCGCCGCCGGGGTGCCCATCACCATCGTCGGGTGCCAGCCTTTGCCGAGGCTGTTGTAGCACGCGAGCCCGAGCCGTGCCTGCAACTCGGCGCCGACCGCGTACGCGAGCAGGAAATCCTTGCCTGACACCTTGCCGATATCTTCAGCGGTCGCGAGCAGCGTCGGCAGCACCACGCAGTTCGTATGCACGCGGGCGGGATCGTGCTGGTCGTCGAAATCGAGCGCGTGCGCGGCCGCGCCGTTGGCGAGCGCCGCGGTCGGCGGCGAGTAACGGCGCTTGCCGATGAGTCCCGTCGCAGATCCTGATGTTTCCCATTTCGAGAGCCGCCGGTTCAATTCGCGGATGCCGGCTGCGTTCGGGGCGCCGCCGATCACGCCGAGCGTGTCGAGCAGGAACAGCTTGAGCGTATGCACGACATCCGACGGCAAATCCTCGTAGCGCCAGCGCGCGATCTGCTGGCACAGGCGCAGGCTGTAGTCGTCGTCGAGTCGCGGTATCGATGCCGCAGGACGGAGCTGGTCGAGTTGTGCGCTGGCCATGATGATCGCCTCAGTGATTTACGCATTATCATAGCACCGTGTTTGGCGCGGTCTCTCCGCGCGTGTTATTCTTGGATTCGCAGCGATTCCTGTTTCTCCTCTGGGTAGAAAATAGCAGCGCACCACAGGCCACGCCCGGGTATTTCCGCAGACACCGACATCGTGAGCAAAATCTGGGTAGGCATTGATACCGGCGGCACGTTCACCGACCTCGTGATGTGCGAGCTCACGACCGGCAAATACGCGTATCACAAGCTGCCGACCACCAGCGGCGACCCGGCCAAGGCGGTGCTCGACGGCCTTACCGAGATCCTCGATCCCGCATGGGTATCCCGCGACCAGGTCGAGTTTCTCGTGCTCGGCACGACACTCGCGACCAACGCTGTGCTCGAAGGAAAAACCGCGCGCACCGGCATGATCACGACCGCGGGTTTCCGGGACATCCTCGAGCTCGCGCGCCAGCGCCGCCCGCATTATTTCAACCTCGACGTGCTGAAACCGGCGCCGCCGGCGGCGCGCGATTGCCGCATCGAGGTGACCGAACGCATGGCGCACGACGGAGCGGAAGTCGAACCGCTCGCCGACGACGAAGTGCGTTATGCGGTCAACGTGCTGCGCGGCAAAAAGGTCGAGGCGGTCGCGATCTGCATGCTGCATTCGTACGCGAACTCCGCGCACGAGCAGCGCGCGCGAGAGATCGTCGAGCAGATGTGGCCCGAAGCGTATTTGTGCACGTCGTCGGACGTGCTGCCCGAATTCCGCGAGTACGAGCGCTTCGCGACGACGACTGTGAACGCGAGCCTGATGCCGGTCATGGACCGCTACCTCGAGCGCTTCGAGCGCGGCGTTCATGAACTCGGCATCAAGGTCGCGCCGCGCGTGATGCAGTCGAACGGCGGCGCGGTGACGCCGGGCGCGGTGCGGCGCGTGCCGGTCAACACATTTTTCTCCGGCCCCGCCGGCGGCGTGGTCGGCTGCGTCGGCCTCGGCGCCGAGCTCGGCATCGATGACCTGATCACGTTCGACATGGGCGGCACCTCGACCGACGTGTGCCTGATCCGCGGTGGCGAGCCGGCGAAAAAAAACCTGCGCGAGATAGCGGGCTTCCCCGTGCGCACGCGCACGATCGACATCCATACCATCGGCGCCGGCGGCGGCAGCATCGCGTGGGTCGATGCCGGCGGGCTGCTCAAGGTCGGGCCGCAGAGCGCGGGCGCGTATCCCGGTCCCGCGTCGTACGGCCGCGGCGGAACGAAGCCGACGGTGACGGATGCCAACGTAGTGCTCGGCCGGTTGAATCCCAGGGCGCTGCTCGGTGGCCGCATGGCTATGTATCCCGACCGCGCGCGCAAGGTGATCGAGGACGAACTCGCGCCCGGGCTCAAGGCCGACGTGGTGCGCGCCGCCGCCGGCGTGATCGAAATCATCAACGTCAACATGATGGGGGCGGTGCGCGTAATCTCGGTCGAGCAGGGCGAGGACCCGCGCGAATTCACGCTCGTCGCATTCGGCGGCGCGGGACCGCTGCATGCGGCGGACATCGCGCGCAACATGGGCATCCGCAACGTGCTGGTGCCGCCGCGCCCGGGCCTGCTGTCGGCGCTGGGCCTCCTGCACGCCGACGTGCGCGGTGACTTCAGCCTGACGCGGCTGGTCGCCGCGGCGCCGCGGAACCTGGGCGTGATCAATGCGGGCTTCGACGAACTGCGCCGGCGCGGGGCCGAATGGCTGCGTGGCGAGGCCGACAAGAGCGCGCGCGCCAGATACGACTGGCTGATCGACATGCGCTACTTTGGCCAGAACTACGAGCTCTCGCTCGAGGCGAAGGACGGCAAGCTCGATGCGAAGTCGCTCGCGCGCCTGATCCGGCGTTATCATGAACGTCATCACGAGTTCTACGGCTACGACATGCCCGACCAGCCGGTCGAGGCGGTCTGCCTGCGGCTGGTGATCACGGTCGAGCGGCGCGCGCCGACCCACGAAAAGCACCAGCCCGTGCACGGAACAACGAAGGATGCGGTGATCGAAAAACGCAAAGTGTGGTTTCCGGAAACCGGCTTCGTGGCGACGCCCGTTTACGATCGCGACCGGCTGCCGGTGAACAGCCGCATCACGGGACCTGCGATCGTCGAGCAGATGGACACGACGATCGTGGTGCCGCCGCGCGCGAAATTGCGCAACGACAAGTTCGGCTACCTGCATCTCGAAGTCGAGCCGCTGCGCGTGAAGGGAGTAACCTGATCATGGCTGCGAAGAGGGCCGCAAAACGGGTCGATCCGATCAAGGCCGAAGTCATGGCGCGCTATCTGCTCGCGACCGCCGAGGAAATGGGCGCGACGCTGATGCGCACCGCGTTCTCGCCCAATATCAAGGAGCGCGCCGACTGCTCGACCGCGATTTTCGACGCGCAGGGCCAGGTGATCGCGCTCGCGCAGCGCGTGCCGATACACCTGGGCTCCATGGTCGGCGCGGTCGAAGAGATCCTCAAGCGCTATCCGTTGCGCGAGATCGTGCCGGGCGACCAGTTCGTCGCCAACGATCCGTACAACGGCGGCGGCACGCACCTGCCCGACATCAACATCATCGCGCCGGTGTTCGTCGGCAAAAAGATCGTCGCGTTCGTCGCCAACATCGCGCATCACGCCGACGTCGGCGGCATGGTGCCGGGCTCGGAAGCCGCGGTGTGCAAGTCGATATACCAGGAAGGCATCCGCATCCCGCCGGTGCGGATCCAGCGCGCCGGCAAGCTCAACCGGGATGTGGTCGATTTGATCCTGCTCAACTCGCGCACGCCGGACGAGCGCAGCGGCGATCTCAAAGCTCAGTTCGCGGCCAACACCGTGGGGATGCGCAGCGTGTTGCGCCTGTTCGAGCGCTACGGCGTCAGGGACACCGAACAGACGGTCGCCGCCTATCTCGACTTTACCGAACGCCGCTTCCGCGCGGCGATCAACCGGCTGCCGGCCGGCCGCTATGAGGCGGAGGATTTTCTCGACGGCAACAATGAAGGCGAGGTGTGCAGGATACGGCTCGCGCTCACCGTGGGACGCGGCCGGCTCGACTTCGATTTTGCCGGGTCGGGCCCGCAACTCGAAAGCGCTCGCAACATTCCGTACCGCGCACTGCTCGCGACCGTCTACACGGTCGCCAAAAGCCTGCTCGATCCGGAGGTTCCCGCCAACGCCGGTTACTACCGCACGCTGCACATCGCCGCGCCGCCCGGTTGCGTGGTCGGACCCGTGCCGCCGGCGGCCGTCGGCTGCCGCTCGATTTCCGCCACCGTACTGGGCGACGTCATCGCCAACGCGCTGTCGCAGGCCATGCCCGGCAAGGCGCTCGCCGCGAGCGGCCCGCACCATCTGTACGTGATGGCCGGCACCGATCCGCACTCCGGAAACTATTTCGTCAATTACGAGACCCTCGCCGGCGGCATGGGAGCGCGCGCGATCCGGGACGGCGTGGACGGCGTGCGCGTGCATGCGTCCGGCTCGTCCAACCTGCCGGTCGAGGCGCTGGAGCACGCGTATCCGTTCCGCACCGAGCGCTACTCGCTGTGGGACGGCTCGGCGGGCGACGGTAAATACCACGGCGGCATGGGCGTGCTACGCGATTACCGCGTGCTCACCGACGGCATCGTGGTAAGTTTGTCGTCGGAGCGCCAGCACGTTGCCGCGGGCGGCATGCAAGGCGGGGGAGCGGGCGGGCGCGGCGCGTTCATCCTGAATCCCGGCACGCCGCAGGAACAGATGCTGCCATCGGCGGCGGGCGAAATCGCGCTGCCGCGCGGCAGCGTGCTGAGAATCTGCACGCCGGGGGGCGGCGGCTACGGCAAGCCTGCCGAGCGCGACGCCACGGCGAACGAACGCGATGCGCGCGAAGGTCGCGTGCCGCATAAAGGAGAGG
>JBGPYP010000274.1:0-3717 GCA_041493285.1 Casimicrobiaceae bacterium | reverse complement strand
CTTACACCGGCGACCCCAGCGACCAAGAGCACGTCGGCGTCGCAGAGTGCTGCGGGCGTGGCGAAGCAGCGTCCGCATCTGGCGCGATAGTTTCGTGCGCTAATCTGGCGCGCCACCGCCCTTTCGTGCGATTCTGGGCCGCATGTCGCGGAGTGCGCGCGCTGCCGTCGTGATGGTCCCAGTGCTGCTGCTCTTTGCAGCGGCGCCCGCCTGCAGGCGCGCAACCCCCAAAGACACCGAGAACGAAAATATCGTCCCAGTGGCCGTCGAGCCCGTTCAGCTCGGCACGATCCGCGGCGTCGTCAGCGCAACAGGTCTGGTGACGGTGGTGCCTGGAGCCGAGATGGCGCTAATCGCACCGCAGACCGCGCGCATCGCCGAAATCACCAAGAACCTGGGCGACCACGTCCAGAGCGGCGAGGTGCTCGTGCGTTTCGAATTTCCCTCACTTCGCGTCGAGTCGATCGCGAGGGCCGCGACCGTTCGCGCGGCCGAGCTGCGCGTGAAAAATGCCAAGGGCGCTCAAGATCGCGTTCACGGATTGATCGATCGGGGAGCGGCCTCGCGTATGGAAGTGGACGCGGCAGACCGCGAAGTGGATGAAGCACAGACCGAGCTGGCCGAAGCGCGGGCATCGCAAAGCGCGACCGATGCGCAGGCGCAGAACACGATCATGCGGGCGCCGATCGACGGCGTCGTATCGCAGCGCCTTCACAATCCGGGTGATACCGTCGGCACGTCCGATATCGACGTCATCCTGAAAATCCTGGATACGAAACAGGTGCAGGTGACCGCGACGGTGGCTGCCGCCGACGCCAAACGATTTGCGGTCGGCGCCTCGGCGCACGCGATGGCGGAAGGAGCGTCGACGCCGGAGCTCTTGCGCGTGATGGCTCGGCCCGACGCCGAGCGCGGCTCGACCACGGTCGCCGTCACGCTGGCATTCGCCGCGCCGACAGCCCTGACGCCGGGTACGCAAGTGGGGATGGAGATCGACGCCGAGCAGCGATCCAACGTGCCGCTGGTGCCGGCAATCGCCGTCGTGCGCGACGCGAGCAACGCGGCCGCTGTGTTTGTCGCCGTGGGCGACGTCGCCCAGCGGCGCCCCATCACCACCGGGCTGGTCGACACTGAACACGTCGAGATCGTGTCCGGCCTCAAGGCCGGTGAGCTGATCGTCACCCAGGGGTTGTCGAATCTCCGAGATGGAACGGCCATCACCATTACCCCGCGCTGATCCAGAGTCATCGAACGTTCATGTAGTATTGAGGATGCTGTGCTCTTGCGCCTGCTCGTCTCCGCGTCGGCATACATCTTTTTTAGTACATCAGCTTTTGGGCAGACGCCACCGACCGAATCACTCACGCTCGACGCAGCCTTCGCGCGCGCGCTGAGCGCCAACCCAACGATTGCGGCCGCACGGTATCGTCACGCCATCGACGTGGCGAATGTTGGAGTGGCCGGCGAGCGGCCAAACCCTGAAGCCCACGCGGAGATCGAAAAGGAAACGCCGAAACAGGCCTTCGGCCTCGCGCTTCCAGTAGAGCTCGGGAACAAACGCGGCCGGCGCGTGGCCGTGGCCCAGGCCACGCTGCTGGTCGGCGAGGCGGAGCTCGCGCGGACCATCGTTGATATTCGTACCCAGGTTCGCCGCGCGTACTTCACGCGAGTAGTCGCGGACGCTCGACTCGCGCTGCTCGAGGATTTACGTCTGCTCGCGTCTCGGGCGCGAGACGCGGCGCAGGCGCGATTCGACGTCGGCAGCGCTCCCGAGCTCGAGCTGCGCCAGGCGCAACTTGCGCTGGCGCAGGCGGAAAACGAGGCGACAGCCGTACAGGGCACGGCGCTGGCCGCGAAGATTTTTCTGAACGCGCTGCTCGGCCTGCCGCCCGACGCGCCTGTCACTCTTGCGAGCGGACTCGACTACGCTGCCGTGCTGGCGCCTTCGGTGGCGCTGGCGCGCGCGCAGCAAGCCAATGCGGATCTTGCAGTGCTCGATCGACAAATCGCCGAACAGCAGGCGAGAATCGCCCTCGCCCGCACGCTGCGGACACCGGACATCACACCCGATGTCACGTTTACGCACGATTCGCAGCCGGAATTCACATATGGATGGCGAGTCGCCGCGGCGGCTGTCATTCCGATCTTTACGACCCACCGCGCGCAGCTGCAGGTCGAACAGGCCACGCTTGCGCAATTCAATGCCCAGCGCACCGCACTGCTGGCGCGGATCACCGGCGAAGTGACCGCCGCATCGACGGTCGCCGATGCGCAGCGAGTCGCGTATCTTCGCTATCGCGACGAGATTTTGCCGCTGGCGGTAGACGTCGAGCGCATGGCCGAGGATTCATATCGCCTCGGGCAAACCGGTATAACCGCGCTGCTGCAGGCGCTGCTGGCGTCGCGCGACATGCGGCTGCGCTCGCTGCAAACGGCCCAGGACTTTCAGGACGCGCTCAGCGAGCTCGAGCGTGTGATTGGGGCACCGATTCCATGACATGCCGCTTGCGGCTGCTCACCGCAGCTTTCGCGATCGCGGCTTTCGGCCTGGCAGGTTGCGGCCACGCCGCGACCGAGGAAGTCACAACGGAAACCGTCGTTCCGGTCACAACCGAGCCGGCGCAGTTGGGAAACATCCGCGCTGTGATACACGCGACCGGCGATGTGAACCCTGCGCCCGGCGCCGAGCTGGTTGTCGTGGCACCGGAGCCGGCTCGCATCATCGAAATCAAGAAAGGCGAGGGCGAGCGTGTGCGCCGCGGTGAAGTGCTCGTGCGTTTTGAAATTCCAACGCTGAATGCCGACGCCACCTCGCGAGCCGCAGAAACGACGGCCGCAGAAGCACGCCTCAGAGTGGGGAGAGAAAACCTGGGGCGAATGCAGGACCTGTTCAAACGGGGTGTCGCGGCGCGGAAGGAAGTGGAAGACGCGGAGAAAGAAGTCGCCGACGCGCAGGCGGCGCTGGCACAGGCGCAGGCCGCACGGGGTTCGGCGCAAACCCTCGCGGGGCGTCAGACCGTCGTTGCGACGTTCAACGGCGTGATTGGCAAGCGGTTCCACAATCCCGGAGATCAAGTTGAAGCGTCCGCAACCGATCCCGTATTGCGGGTGATCGATCCCGCGAGACTTCAAGTAGACGCGTCGATCGCCATTCCGGACCTTCCGCGTGTTGTCGTCGGTGCCACCGGCCGGTTGATGATGCCAATGGACGCGCCTCCGCTGCCGCTGAAAGTGGTCGCCCGGCCGTCGGTCGTGGAGCCCGGAACGGCCGCCGCACCTGTCCGCCTTAGCTTTTCGACACCGCACAACCTCGCGGTCGGAACGCCCGTGCAGGTGGAGATCGACGCCGAGGAGCACACGAACGTGGTGCTCGTCCCCACCGAAGCGATCGTCCGTGAAGGCGAAGACACGGCGGTCTTTATTGCCGCCGGCGGCAAGGCTCAGCGCCGCCCGGTCGTGCTGGGCATCGTCGACAAAGACCACGCGGAATTAAAAGAGGGTGTGAAGGCGGGCGAACAGGTGATTGTGCACGGCCAGGCCGGACTGCCCGACGGTGCGGCCATTACGATCGAGAAGCCGACGACCGAGAGAGCTCCGGGCGAAAAACCCGCGGACGAAAAGCCGGGCGGAAAATGAGCGTCGCCTCGACCGCGCTCCGTCATTCGCGCGCCGCCGCGCTGCTGGCTGCCGCCCTCGTCGTGGCCGGCATCATCTCGG
>JBGPYP010000169.1:0-5753 GCA_041493285.1 Casimicrobiaceae bacterium | reverse complement strand
GCGTGCTCATGATGTCGAGCCCGTTGGTCGGCTCGTCCAAAAGGATCGCTGCCGGGTCGTGCACCAGCGCGCGCGCGATTGCGACCTTCATGCGCTCGCCCTGGGAGAAGCCCTGCGTGCGGCGGTCGGCGAGCGCCGCGAGGCCCAGCTCGCCGAGCAGCTGGTCGATGCGCGTTTCCAGCGCGACGCCGCCGTGACCGTGGAGCCGGCCGTAGTAGCGCACGTTCTCGCGCGCCGTCAACCGCGCGTACAGCCCGCGCGCGTCCGAGAGCACGCCGATGCGGCGGCGGACCGCCATGCGTTCGCCGACGACGTCGTGACCATCGACGCTGGCGCAGCCGGCGTCGGGCGCAATCAGCGTCGCCAGGATGCGCAAGAGGGTCGTCTTGCCCGCGCCATTCGGTCCGAGCAGGCCCGTGATCGCGCCGTCCGCGGCGCAAAAGCTCGCCCCGTCGACCGCGCGGATTTCGTGTTTCCTGCCGAACGTTTTCGCCAGCCCGTCGACGACGATCATCGCGACTCCAGCAGCGAGTCGAACAAGGGCGGCCGTGTGCTCGCCGCAAAATAGTCGAGGCACGAGGTCGAGAGCGACCCGAAGCCCGCCTCGTCGATAAACTTCTCGATCAACTGCGGCGCGCAGGCGTGCGGCGACACGATGTGGCCATAACCGGCCGCGACGACGTGGCGGCTGTTCGGCAACGTCTTCGCGACCCGCTCGCCGGCGGCCGGCGGGGTCACCGGATCGAGACCTCCGGAGAAGATCAGCACCGGCTTATCGCTGGCGACCGGTGCCTGAAAGTCTGCCGGCAGCGCCGCGCGCGGCCAGCCGTCGCAGGCGGCGAGGTTGCGGCGCGCGAGCGCCGGCGCGCGCAACCCGGCGAAGACGCGTTCCGCGTCGGCCGGTGCGGCGCGCGGCGCGTCTTCGGCGCAGGTCACGGCGTAATGCAGCGCCAGATTCATCGTTCGCGTCAGATCCGCCGCGAACAGCATGCCCGCCGCGAGGAGCGGCGCGAAGTCCCCCGCCTCGGCGCGCGCGAGCAGGGAAGGGATGACGCTGGCAACCTCGGGCGCGTACGTCAATGCCTGGAGCGTGCCGACCACCGTGTCGAAACTCAGCACGACCTCGTGCACGCGGCCCGTGCGCGGATCGGCGACTGCGACCCGGCGCCTTGCGCCCAGGCTTTGGCGAATGCGCGCGAGCGTCGCTTCGAGGTCGGGATAGGCCGCGCGACACGCGGCACCGTCGGCGCAGGCCGCGAGGACGTCGGCGAGCGCGGCTTCGCGCGACGGCCAGAGATCGAGACTGCTGTTGAGCGCCGGCGGCGCGGCGCCGTCGAGCACGATGCTGCGCACGCGCTCCGGATGCCGCCGCAAATACTCCTGCGCCACGCGCGTGCCGTACGAGCCGCCCCAGAGGTTGATCCGCGCGTAACCCAGCGCCGCGCGAACCTCATCGAGATCGGCGACGACCGCGGGCGTCGTGTACTGGGTCACGTCGACCTTGCCCTGCGCGCGAAGCTCGGCAAGGCAGCGGCGAGGCGCCGTCGCGGTCTCGTCGGGGTCGATCAACTCGTCGAACGGATCGCGGGGCTTGAGCGCCGCGCAGTCGAGCGCCGCCGAGCGCCCCGTTCCGCGCGGGTCGACCAGCACGAGATCGCGCTTGCGGCGCACGCCCGAGAAGGCCTGCGCGAGTGGTGCGAGCGCGTCGACCGACTGGCCGGGGCCTCCGGCGAGCAGAAACAGCGGATCGGGCTTGGGGTCGATCGTGTTCGCCGGCAGCATCACCACGCCGATGCCGAGGCGGCGGCCACCGTCCTGGCTGCGATCTTCGGGCACGTCGAGCGTGCCGCACTGCGCCGCGGTCGAAAGCTTGGGCAGTCTGCACTCGTGCAACGCGATGCGGCGCTCGCCCGCGCGATCGCCGCAAGCCGCGATCACCATGGCCAGCGACAGCGCGACGAGCAACGACCGCGCGCGATCCGCGGCGAAGGGCGATTTCGGCATGCGGCGATACTACTAAGGAACCTCTGAACAAGTCCCACACGGTTGCGACGGCGGCTTTCCGGGATGAGCTCCGCGAAGCGAGGCGAAGCGAATGGCTCGGCCCCTTTGCAAGCCGAGCGACAAAGCAGATCGCCCGCTCAGTGGCCAATGAGCCCCGTCCCATCCGGGTTGCGGCAAAATGCGGCGCCTGCTTCGTCGCGCTCCTCGGCATCGTAGCCCAAGCTACGACCGTCGTCGCGCGCCTCGCATTCATCCGCATTTTGCCAGCAACGCAATCCGCGTGGGACTTATTCAGAGGTTCCCTAATGCGCGCCGCCGCGCATGTCGCTGGTGTGCTGAGTCAGGAGTTCCGACGATAAAGGAACGAGCGGATTTGGCGGCCAGGCAAGGCGCGAGACCGCAACCGTAGCTCGTCCTACGGTGAGGTCGAGCAACGCAGCATGGCCGTCAAAGGCGCCGCGAACTATCGAGCGAATTTCTGACTCAGCACACTAGATGGACAGCGGAGAGGCCCCTTCCTATACTGCCTTGTCTCCTCCACGGATCGACCATGACGCACGATCGCCTCGAGCCCGGCATCGTCACCGATTTTCGCGATCGGCTCACCTACGCCGCGTATCTTCGCCTCGACCGCCTCCTCTCCGCACAGGAGCCGCTGTCGGGCACGCCGGAGCGGCCGCCGCGCCACGACGAGATGCTGTTCATCGTCCAGCACCAGGTCGCGGAGCTGTGGATGAAACTGATGATCCACGAGCTGAAGGCGGCCATCCGCTTCGTGCAATCGGACGAGCTGGCGGCGAGTTTCAAGATCCTCTCGCGCGTGAAGCTGATCCAGAAGCAGCTCTTCGAGCAATGGGCGGTGCTGGAGACGCTCACGCCGTCGGAGTACGAGGCGTTCCGGCCGGTGCTCGGCAATTCCTCGGGTTTCCAGTCGCCGCAATACCGCGCGATCGAGTTCCTGCTCGGCAACAAGAACGGTTCGCTCCTCGAGGTCTTCCGCCACGATGCGGCGACCTTCGCCGCGCTCGAGGAGCTGCTTCGCGCGCCGTCGCTTTACGACGAGTTCCTGCGCCATCTCGCGCGCCGCGGCCTGCCGGTCCCGCGTGCTTGCCTCGAGCGCGATTTCACGCAAGGCTACGCGCGCAACGCCGAGCTGGTCCCCGTGTTCAAGACGATCTACGGCGATTCGAGAGCGTGGTGGGACGCATACGACATGTGCGAGAAACTGGTCGATATCGAGGAGAGCTTCCAGCTCTGGCGCTTCCGCCATCTGAAGACGGTCGAGCGGATCATCGGCCACAAGCCGGGCACGGGCGGCTCATCGGGCGTTGCGTTCCTGAAGAAAGCCCTCGACCATACGTTCTTCCCCGAGCTGATCGACGTGCGCACCGTCTTGGGACAGAGCGCGATTTCCGATCGACCGATGCAAACCTGACGCAGGGCCCGCCCTGGAAATCGCGGTCTGTCCCGCTGTGATCTCGGTCATCATCTGCAGCGTCGACTCCGACAAGTTTGCTGCGGTCGGGGAAACCTACGCCCGCCACATCGGCGACGAGCCCTACGAGATCGTCGGCATTCACGACGCGGAGTCTCTGTGCGAAGGCTACAACCGCGGTTTGCGCGCAGCGAAAGGCAACGTCTGCGTTTTCTCGCACGACGACATCGAGATCCTTTCCGATGACCTGGGTGGAACGCTGCGGCGGCATCTCAAGGATTGGGATGTGGTCGGCGTGGCGGGAACGACGCGCATGTGTGCGATGGGCTGGGCGAATTCCGGCATCCGCTACGCGCGCGGCGTCGTCACACACCGGACCCCGGAGGGATACGAGATCCAGTTCCTCGGGGCGCCTGATATCGTCAACGGCGCGATCCAAGGGCTGGACGGCGTATTCTTCGCCGCCCGGCGCGACGTCGCCGAGAAGGTGGGCTTCGACGCGGTAACCTTCGACGGCTGGCATGGCTACGATACGGACTTCACGTTCCGCTGTTACCTCGCGGGCTACCGGCTGGCGGTCTGCCTCGACATCAGGCTCATCCATTTTTCGCAAGGGACCGTCGATGAGGCATGGCTGCGCTACAACGAGCGATTCCAGGAGAAGCATGCGGCGCATCTCTCGCCCGATGCCGGCCCATGGCTCGAGGTGCGCAAGCGCGTCGGCTCGCGCCAGGAAATTCTTGCGGCCTACGACATGGCGAGATTGCGGGTGCTGACCGATGAGATCCAGCGCCGAGCCTGAATCGAACCGCATCGACGCGGCCGTCGCCGCGCTCGGCGACGGACCGTTGACCGAAGCTGGCATCGCCACGCACGTCGCGCCGCTCTTCTCGCGCGTGCTCGCGCGCCGCGCCACCGCGATCGATCTCGCCAACCACTCGCTCGGCCGGCCGCTCGACGCGACCGCGAGCGATGTCGCCGAGGCGATCGCGCTGTGGCAGGACCGTCTCGGCGACGCGTGGGACGCCTGGTTTGCCGAGATGGACGCGTATCGCGCCCGTCTCGCGCGACTGCTCGGCGCGCCGCGCGCCGATTGCGTCGTACCCAAGACCAGCGCGGGGCAGGGTCTGCGCGCGATCCTCAACAGCTACGACACGGTGCCGCGGGTGGTCGCAACGCGCGGCGAGTTCGATTCCATCGACGTCATACTCCGCCACTACGCGCGCCGCGGCCGGATCGCGCTCACGTTCGTGGAGCCGCGCGAGCAGGGGCTCTTCGCCGCGGACGATTTGCTGCAAGCGGTGCGCGAGGGCGCCGATCTCGTCGTCGTCTCGCAGGTCGTCTTCAACACCGGACAGCTCCTGCCCAGGCTGCCCGCGCTCATCGCGGCGGCGCACGCCGGCGGCGCACGGGTGTTGCTCGACGTCTATCATTCGCTGGGCGTGTTTCCGGTCGACGTGGCCGCGCTCGACGTCGACTTCGCGATCGGCGGTAGCTACAAGTACCTGCGCGGCGGCCCCGGCGCCTGCTATCTGTATCTCCATCCGCGCCATCTGGACGGATCCCTGTCGACGCTCGATATCGGGTGGTTTGCCAAGCAGCAGCGGTTCGCGTACGTGCGGCCCGATCCTCCGCGGTTCGCGGCCGGCGGCGACGCGTTCTTGGAATCGACACCGGCGATCCTGCCGCTGTATCAGGCGCGCGCGGGGCAGGTCTTCACGCTGGCGATCGGTGTGGGACGCCTCCGCGCGTACTCGCTCGCGCAGCAGCGATTCCTGGTCGCGCGGCTGCGCGAGCACGCCGTGGAGGTTGCGGGCGGCACCGAAGACCGCGGTGCGTTTGTCGTTGTCCGGATCGGCAACGAGGGTGATGGCGCGGCGGCGCAGTGCGCCGAGACGCTCGCGCAACGCGGTGTCACGACCGATGCGCGCGGTCCTTGGGTACGGCTCTGTCCGGACGTCTTGACGGCCGCGGACGAGCTGGATCGCGCGGCGGCAGCCCTCGCCGCGCTGCATCCGCGATGAGCGCGCCGACGCAGCCGGTGGGACGCAACGCAGCTTGCCCCTGCGGCAGCGGGCACAAGTTTAAGGCCTGCTGCGGCAGCAGCGCGCCGCCGCAGGCAACGGCGGGCGCGAACCCGGCTGGCCAGCCTAGCCGGCGCGCGTGACGAAACTGACCAGCGTCACCATCAGCCCAATGAGGATCGCCGCGCCGAGCACGCCTGCGACGATCACGTGCAGCGGCTTGATGGTGACCATGTCGCGCTCGCCGGCCGCCCTCTTGCGGATGCCGAAGAAGCTCGAGAAGACGGCGC